>JAUVWD010000056.1 GCA_030604285.1 Chloroflexota bacterium | reverse complement strand
TCTCCACGAAGTACCTAATAGGGCAGAGGAATTGGCGGGAAGGAGGATTCGGGACGATGTAATAGACCGCCAGGGCCGTGGCATAATTGAATCAGGAGCCTTAGTCACAGAGGAAATTGCTGAAGAATTAGTTTCTCTGCCTTTGCGGGCTATCAAGGTATATTCTTTCCCTTCTAACCAAATTGCTTACTTGGCTGCTGACGAAGAAGAGCAATATGTTATCGCTGAAGCCAATGCTCCTCTCAACGAGAGGGGCGAGTTTTCTGAGGAAATGATCGAGGTTAGGAAGGGTAGCAAATACTTTAAAGAGTCGCCTGGCAAGATTGATTTTATGGATGTTTCTCCAAAACAAATATTTGGTGCTAGTGCCTCTCTTATCCCTTTTCTGGAGCACAACGATGCTAACCGCGCCTTAATGGGCTGCAATATGCAATGCCAGGCGGTATCTTTGCTGCGCCCGCAAGCTCCTTTGGTGGCTACAGGCATGGAAGGAGAGGTAGCTAAATATATCAGAGAACTACTTCATGCCCGCAATGATGGTGTAGTGACTTCTGTTACAAGCTCTGAGATCGTGGTGACGGGGACAAAGGGGGACGAGGATGTCTACCGATTGCGGAAATTTGTTAGAACTAACCAGGGGACGTGCGTCGACCAACGTCCCAAGGTGAACAAAGGCGACAGGATCAGGAAGGGGCAAGTCTTAGCTGAGGGCTCATCAACTGAGGATGAGAAACTTGCCCTGGGACAGAACATTATCTGTGCATTTATGAGTTAGATCGGGTACAACAACGAAGATGCTGTGATTATTAGTAGGAGGCTAGTAAGAGAGGATACATTCACTTCTGTTCATATCGAGAGGTATGAAATTGAGGCGCGTGACACTAAACTTGGGCCAGAGGAAATAACCAGAGATATACCCAATGTGAGCGAGGAAAGCCTACGTAATCTTGATGAGTATGGCATCATTCGCATCGGCGCGGAAGTGGATCCTGCCGACATTTTGGTGGGCAAAATTACCCCCAAAGGTGAAACTGAGCTGACAGCAGAGGAAAAACTACTAAGGGCTATCTTCGGCGAGAAGACGCGCGACGTGAAAGATAATTCTCTCAGGATGCCACCTGGTGAGCAGGGGCGAGTAATTGATGTCAAAGTCTTCTCTCATGCTGATCATGCTGAATTACCCCAAGGAGTAATTCAGCTAGTGAGAATATGGGTTGCGCAACAACGTAAAATCTCAATTGGTGACAAAATGTCCGGTAGGCATGGTAACAAAGGAGTCATTTCTATCATATTACCGGAGGAAGATATGCCTTTTTTGCCTGATGGTACGCCTGTAGACATCCTTCTTAACCCTATTGGTGTTCCCTCACGCATGAACCTAGGACAAGTCTTGGAAGCTCACCTAGGTTGGGCGGCCCATATTCTGGGTTTCAGAGCACTGAATCCGATATTTGATGGTGCTGACGATCTGGCCATCGAAGATGCTTTAGCGAGGGTTTGGATAGCCCATGAAGCTGAAGCCATCGTCCTTGACTCGAAAGGAAAGGCAGGCAACTTAGCTATCAATCTTGAGAAAGTTGAGCTATGGCTTGCTGATCGTGGTTTTGATGCCAAGAGAGTATTTGATGAGAACCATCGAGGAGAAGCCAAAATGGTTTGCCTCCGGTTGTGGCTCGAGAGATTAGATATAAAGGCAAGAACTCTGACTGATGAGGAGATAGAGGAAATTGCACAGAGACTCTATCGTGAACAGAAACTCTCCCCCCCTATCTATGGAAAGATTACTCTTCGCGATGGTCGAAGCGGTGAGCCTTTTGACCATCCAGTAACTGTAGGCAATATCTATATGATGAAGCTAATACATCTTGCAGGGGATAAGGTACATGCTCGCTCTATCGGCCCTTACTCTCTAGTAACCCAACAACCCCTAGGGGGCAAAGCTAAGTTTGGTGGTCAGCGCTTTGGGGAGATGGAAGTATGGGCTCTAGAAGCATATGGCGCGGCTTACAATCTTCAGGAGTTGCTCACTGTAAAGTCAGATGATGTGATAGGTCGAGCTAAAGCATACGAAGCTATTGTTAAAGGTGAGGATGTTATCCAGTCAGGTGTTCCTGAGTCGTGCAAGGTGCTATTCATGGAGTTACGCAGCCTAGGATTTGCCGTTGAGTTGCTTAACGAAGAGGAAGAGAGATTAAACCTCTTCGGTGAGAAACCAAGAGCCAGGACTAGAATATAATTTGGGGTAGGAAGAAATGCCTGGAGTTAACGAGCTTACTGCTATCCGTATTAGTCTAGCTTCACCAGAACAGATAAGGGGCTGGTCTCACGGTGAGGTAATCAAGGCAGAGACTATTAACTATCGCACTTTGAAGCCAGAAAGAGACGGATTATTTTGCGAAAAGATCTTTGGCCCCACCAAGGACTTTGAATGCTCCTGCGGCAAATACAAGAAAGCGCGCTATCAAGGCGTTATTTGTGATAAATGTGGAGTTGAAGTGACGCATTCTAGAGTGCGTCGGGAGCGCATGGGGCACATCGAGTTAGCTGCGCCGGTTGCTCACATTTGGTTTGTCAAATTAGTGCCTAGCCGGCTTGCAGTCCTCCTCGATCTCTCCCCACGAAACTTAGAGCGGGTTATCTATTTCGCTCAGTATATTGTCACTGCAGTTGATGGTGAGGCCTGTCAAGATAAGATTCGGCAACTCAAAGAGGAGACATCCAAAAGGATAGCCGAAGAAGAGGAGAAAAGGATTGAACTTGAAGAGGAATTGGAGAGCAAAATAGACGAGATGAAAGGCCTCCAGCCATTGAAACTGCTTAGCGAGGAAAATTATCGCCAGCTTAGAGACAAATATGGCGATGTTTTTAAGGCTGGCATAGGAGCTGAGGCCATCTTGGAGGTTCTCAAACAGATTGATATAGGGCAATTATACCAAAATCTTCTCGAGGAGGTACGTACCACTTCTGGTCAACGTCGGAAGAAGGCGAGCAAACGATTGCGGCTAGTCGATGACCTCAGGCGAAGTGGAAATAGACCTGAATGGATGGTGTTCACCGTGCTCCCCGTGCTACCACCGGCACTTCGTCCTGCGGTTCAACTGGATGGTGGCCGCTTTGCCATTAGCGACTTGAACAACCTTTATCGGCGGGTTATTAATCGTAATAAACGCCTTCGTCGCCTTATCCAAATGGGGGCACCACAAGTTATTATACACAATGAGGAAAACATGCTTCAGGAAGCTGTCGATTCACTTATCGACAATGGTCGTAGAGGCCGTGCAGTTACCACCGGCAACGCTCACATTTTGAAATCACTGTCAGATATGCTCAAGGGAAAACAAGGACGCTTTCGGCAGAACCTCTTAGGCAAGCGAGTGGATTACAGTGGTCGGGCAGTTATCGTTGTTGGCCCAGAGCTCAAGCTCCATCAGTGTGGCCTGCCTCGACAGGTAGCTTTAGAGTTGTTTAAACCCTTTGTTGTGCACAAGCTCATAGAGCGAGGCTATGCCAGCAATATAAAAAGTGCTCGTAGACAAATGGAGAGGCCTAGGCAGGAGGTTTGGGATCTACTCAATGAAGTGGTTAGGGAGGCCCCAGTACTGCTTAATCGCGCCCCAACATTGCACCGCTTGAGCATTCAAGCCTTTGACCCGGTGATCATCGACGGTGATGCCTTCCAAATTCACCCCTTAGTTTGCGCTCCCTTTAACGCTGATTTCGATGGTGACCAGATGGCGGTTCATGTGCCGCTATCCAAGGCGGCAGTGAGGGAGGCCAGGGAACACATGCTAAGCATTTATAATATGTTGCTACCAAGCTCTGGTGACCCAATTGTGGCACCTAGCCTAGACATGGTCCTCGGTTGCTATTACCTCACTAGTCCCCAATGTGGTGCCCGTGGGGAGGGGAAGGTATTCAGTAACTTCGAGGAGGCTAAGCTGGCTTATGAACTTGGCATCGTCGAACTCGGAGCCGAAATTATAGTGCGGGACGAGAATAAGAAAGGGGAAAAGATAAAGACCACCGTAGGTCGAATTCTATTTAACGATGCTTTACCACCGCAATTCCGCTTCTTCAATGATGTGGTAGATAAGGGTACCTTGAGACGTTTAGTATCGGATTGCCTTGGTTCACTGGGCAATCTGGGCACAGCTGCCTTTCTCGATGATCTTAAGCAGTTGGGCTTTGACTACGCCACAAAGTCTGGAATTTCTATTGCCATACAAGATGTTGAAGTCCCTCAGAGCAAGCCACAAATCCTTATGGAAGCTGAAGAGCAAGTCAAGGCTATCGATGAGCAGTTTAGCCATGGCTTGATCACTGATGATGAGAGGTATACCGGTGAAATTCAAGTATGGACAGAAACCACGGATAGAATTGCTGAGGCCATCAGCGAATCATTGCATCGCTACGGTGGTATTTATATGATGAGCACGTCAGGGGCGAAAGGGAACATTTCACAGATTAGACAGATGGCGGGAATGCGTGGATTGATGACCGATCCATCTGGGAGGATAATTGATTTTCCCATTAACTCGAGTTTCCGTGAGGGGTTAACGCCACTCGAGTATTTTATTTCCACTCACGGGGCTCGTAAGGGGTTGGCTGATACCGCCCTAAGAACTTCAAGCAGTGGCTACCTCACTAGGCGCCTCGTAGATGTAGCTCAAGATGTGACTGTGGTTGAAGAGGGCTGCGCAACTGCTGAGGGGATTTGGGTGTCAGGAGGAGCAGAAGGAAGCTCTTTGCCTTCGCTTTATGAGAGAATTGTTGGTCGCTTCGCAGCAGCCGAAATCATAGACCCGCGGACAGGCGAAATTATTGTCCACCGTAACGCGGAAATTGATGAGGAAAAGGCTTCGCAGATTGTCGAAGCCGGCGTCACACAGGTTTATGTGAGGTCGCCTCTTAGCTGCCATTCACGGTTTGGCGTTTGTCAATATTGCTATGGGCGGGACCTAGCTTTGAGAAAGCTGGTTACCGTTCGTACCGCGGTGGGCATCATTGCTGCTCAAAGCATTGGTGAGCCAGGCACCCAGCTTACTTTGCGCACGTTCCATACGGGGGGCATAGTCAGCACGGATATTACCAGTGGCTTACCTCGCGTAGAGGAACTTTTTGAGGCAAGAACTCCCAAAGCGAGTGCAATTATCTCGGAAATTAGTGGCGCTGCTGAGGTGTTTGACACCGACAAAGGGTACACAATCAGAATTACTAGTTCTGAACCTTACCTAGACGAGTATGCCTTGTCGCCAGTAATGGAACTAGCTGTAAGTAATGGGGAATTTGTTAGTATTGGCGCCGTCCTAGCTAGCCCAAAGGACTATACCGCGGATAGGAGCCAAGACAGACTACCAATGGTAACTGAACAACAAGCCATAATAGCTAGGGTTTCAGGCCAAGTCATTACTGAGGACAATCGTCTTTATATCCAGTATGAAGGAAGAGATGAGAAAGAATACCCTGTTCCACACGGTACACGGTTGACTGTTAAGCCCGGAGATAAGGTGAACGCTGGTGACCAGCTTACCGAAGGTGTCATCGACCCACGCGATATTCTGCATATCATAGGAAAAGAGGCGGTACAGCGAT
>JAUVWD010000042.1 GCA_030604285.1 Chloroflexota bacterium | reverse complement strand
TCATAAAGACAAGAGCCCAAAGGGGGATATTTATCCCAAACCTTGGTAGCAGGCCGAGCACAACTGCCGCCAGAACCGCCTCTTCAAGGATGCTGCTTGCCACAGCAAGTGCTGTGTATGTTCGCACCTTCATTTGCTTCGCTAACCTAGCCGAGAGTCACATCCCACCCCCAGACCATCGCACAAGTTCAAAAAGAGATGCTACTCTGCTATCAATGTTTTCTCAATCCGTTGGCGAGAATTAGTTCCTCCCGTCCTTCGAAGCGGCCATTGCCCAAGAGTAGTTCATACGGAGCTGCAGCCAGATGATGTGGCATAGTTAGCGCCTTTTCGCATCCAGGTCCCGGCTCCAACGATCAGGCCATGACAAATGCCAAAGAGCAACGCACTCAGCGAAAACATCCTGGCTAAGCCACGCAAGTCCTCTCCCTTTGTCATAGCTATTATAGCATCACCCAGCAGCACTGTATTAGCGCTCCCAACACGACCAGGGCATGGAATTAAGCAACGTTGTAGCGGGGAAGTGTTCCATTATCGTGGCATGCTTGACGGAATGGCCAGAATCGGTTAACTTTGAGCCAAGTTGAGGTTAACGAAATGAAGGCGGAGATATTGAAGGCTCTCAGAGAAAGCAGCGATTATATTTCCGGCGAGACGCTAAGCAAGGAGCTTGGCACCTCGAGAGTCTCCATCTGGAAGCATATTCATAGCCTAGAGGAAGATGGCTACGCGGTAGAGGCATCGCCCAGGGGATATCGCCTGATTTCGTCACCAGATTTACTGATCCCTTATGAGTTTCCGGCATTGGAGCGGAGAATTCACTACTTTCGAGAAATTGGCTCTACGATGGATGCAGCGAGAAAACTAGCAGAAGGAGGGTTAGAACAAGGGACAATTGTAGTTGCTGAGTCTCAATCTCGTGGAAGAGGGAGGTTGAGCAAGGAGTGGGTCTCTCCACAGGGCGGGATTTATTTTACCGTCATCTTAAGGCCAAAGATAAGTCCAGCATATGCACCAAGGATAAATTTGATGGCTTCTGTTGCAGTGGCAACCACAATTAGAAGGCTCTTTGGTTTAAAGGCTGAGTTGAAATGGCCCAACGACGTTTTAATCGAGGGGAAAAAGGTATGCGGCATATTAGCTGAAATGAATGCAGAAGTGGATGCCGTGAACTTCATAAACCTGGGGATAGGCATAAATGCAAATACCTCTATCTCCCAACATGAGGAGAAAGCAAGTTCACTCAAGGAGCAACTGGGTGAAGAAGTTTCCAGGAGGGAGTTTTTCAGGTCGGTGCTAACGGAACTAAAGGAGCAGCAAGCTCTACTAACGAAAACAGATCTACTTGAGGAGTGGAAAAGCCTCTCTGCCACCTTAAATAGGGATGTCAGAATAGTGGCGCTGGGTGAGGAAATAGTAGGACAAGCTATCGACATTGACAGCAGCGGAGCGCTCATAATAAAAGGCAAGGACGGCTCCTTAAGAACCGCCATCGCTGGAGACTGCATCCACCTAACGTAGAACACCTCGAAGATAAGATGCTCCAACTGCTCATAATCATCGCTTATTTTCTAGCCATAATCGGCATAGGGGTATGGAGCAGAAGGAGGGCGGGAAGTCAAGAAGGCTTCTTCGTCGCCCACCGCAGAGGGACTTTGCTCCTTATCACCGGATCCCTTCTAGCCACTGCTCTTGGGGGTTCGTCCACCGTGGGAATGGCTGGCTTGGGATTCGCGCAAGGCTTGACCGGTGCCTGGTGGCTTCTTGCTGGATCGGTTGGTCTCCTGATCCTTGGGTTCTTCTTCGCCAAGAAAGTGAGAGGTGCGGCACTCTATACCCTTCCAGAGCTTGCCGGGAAGCAATATGACAGCCGCGTAAGTTTAGCAACTTCAATTCTCATTGTCGTTGCCTGGATAGGTGTGGTGGCAGGGCAAATTGTTGCTGCAGGCAAAGTCCTGTCTATTCTAGGAGTTGGCTCTCTGGTTTTTTGGATGATTGTTTTCACCATAGTCTTCATAACATATGCTGTCCTGGGAGGGCAATTCTCAATCATCCGCACTGACGTTTTCCAATCGGCAATTCTTTTTGTCGGGATTTTCGTGGCTTTGGCTCTGGTTCTTACGAATGTGGGAGGACTGAGCGGGTTAGAAGCTTCTTTACCGCCGACTTACTTCGCCTTTCCAGTGAGCCCCGAATTCGATTGGAAGATGCTCCTGTCGTTTCTAATTCTCGTTGGAGCCACGTACGTGGTAGGGCCTGACATCTATACGCGTCTTTTCTGCGCCAAAGAAGAAACAACAGCCCAACGGTCAGCTCTCTTGTCCGCATTTCTTTTCATCCCTTTAGCCTTTGCCATCGTCCTCATAGGAATGAGTGCCAACGTACTCTATCCTGGAATTTCCCCTGAGCAAGCCTTCCCACAAGTAATAAATGGAATACTCTCTCCCGCTTTAAGCGGGCTAATCCTTGCTGCTTTGGTCGCTGCCCTTATGTCCTCAGCAGATACCTGTCTCCTTAGCCAGAGCGTTATTCTGACTGAGGATGTCCTTAAGCGGTTTCACCCCTCGCTGGGTGAAGCTAAGACCGTTCTACTGACGAGGGTGAGTGTAGTCATTCTAGGCCTCATAGCACTGGGTTTGGCTCTGGTCCTAAAAGGGGTGATTTCATCTCTTCTTTTTGCTTACACCGTGTTCAGTTGTGGCCTGGTTGTCCCGGTAATTGCTGGATTTTACAAAGAGAAGCTAAAGGTGACTTCGGAAGGGGCATTGGCGGCTCTTATAGGCGGTGGGATAACAGGATTGCTGGGGAGAATCCCAGGCCTTGATATCCCCTTGAAAGAAGACCTGGGCCTCATAGGATTTGCCGTGAGTGCCATTCTCCTTTTTGGAGTGAGCTGGCTTACCAGAAAGAAAAGATAATCGGCAAGGCTTAGGACTTTGCTATGACGACGAGGCTATTCAAGCCTTGGTGAATCACCTGCAGATTTCATAGATCAAGTACGGGACAGAGCTACCGACCACGTCTTAATGGTATTATGTCAATTAAGATTTGCTCCCTGGCGGTGATTATCGCCTTTATTTCTCTCACACCCCAACCTGTAAACCACACTGGCTTAAATTAATGCTATAATTGAAAAGTGCAGGTCGCTATCATCGGCCTAGGGCTTATGGGCGGCTCCATAGGACTTGCCTTGAAGCAAAGCAGTCAGCCTGGGTGTGAGATAGTTGCTTATGTTCGCCGCCCTGAGGTTGCCTCTGCTGCGTTGAGCCTCGAAGCAGTTGACAAGGTTGAAACCAACCTCAAAGACGCAGTGAAGGAAGCCGAAATTGTTGTTATTGCCACTCCGGTTCTGACTGTAAAGGAAATTCTATCTCAAATAGCTGGTCACCTTCCTCGTGGCTGCGTAGTTACGGATACAGCGAGCACGAAGCTTGATGTTATGCAGTGGGCCGAAGATTTGCTCCCGCCGACGGTGAATTTCATTGGTGGGCATCCCATGGCAGGGAAAGAGACCCATGGAATTCAAGCTGCCGAAGCCAGGCTATTTCAAGGTTGCATTTACTGTCTCACCCCGGCGAAGAAAGCCCCAACACAAGCGATAGATAAAGTGGTAAACATGGTAGAGCAATTGGGAGCTACGCCACTTTTCATTGATGCTCAGGAGCACGACTACCTAGTGGCTGGCATCACTAGTCTTCCCATGTTACTATCAGCAGCTTTAGTATCGGCGACCACTAAAGAGCCTTCCTGGGATAAGATGTCCAAGCTAGCTGCCTCCGGCTCTCGCGATGTCACTCGCCTGGCCTCAGGAAATCCCGAGGTTAATGCTCATATTTGCCTTACTAATGCGGCTGCAATACTTCATTGGGTCGATAGATTTGGCAGTGAGTTGGAGACATATCGCCGGCTTGTGACCATGGGGGATAAGCACTTGGAGGAAGCTTTAGCTGAAGCTAGTAAAGCAAGAAAAGAATGGCTAAGCAGGACACAGCAAGAAAAGTAAGACCTTGCCCCCGGTTAGAGGGGGAAATCGCTTTGCCTGGTGACAAGTCTATTTCTCACCGAGCGGCGATATTTAACAGCCTAGCAAAGGGCAAAGCTGAGGTAAGCAACTTTGCCCCGGGCAGGGATTGCCTTGCTACCGTTAACTGCTTAAAAGCCTTGGGAGTGGAAATCAGCAGAAAAGGGTCTGGAAACTTGCTAATTTCGGGAACTGGCGGCGATGGCCTAACGGAAGCTTCAGACGTGCTTGATGCCTGGAACAGTGCCACAACTATGCGTCTCCTCAGCGGTCTCCTTTCCAGTCAGCCTTTTCTGTCCATTGTTACCGGTGACGCCTCGCTTCGCTCTCGTCCCATGGGAAGGCTAATCGAGCCGTTGCGCTCTATGGGTGCCGAAATCTACGGAAGGGGGAAGGACTCCTTTGCTCCTCTAGTCATCAAGGGGGGAAAGCTCCGGGGCATAGAATTCTTGTTGCCCCTCCCCACCGCTCAAATCAAGTCGGCAATCCTATTGGCGGGGCTTTTTGCTCAAGGCAAGACTGTTTTACATCAGCCAGTCCCTTCAAGGGACCATAGTGAGAGACTACTTAAGCGGATGGGAGCTCAATTAGAAAGCAATGGCAATTCAATTTCGTTAAGTCCCTTGACTTCCCCTTTGTCTCCAGTTAATCTCTGTGTCCCCGGTGACATCAGTTCCGCGGCTTACTTCTTAGTCGCCGGAGCTATCCATCCCGACGCCAGGATAATTGTAAGGAATTGTGGCACTAACCCTACGAGGACCGGAATCATTGATGCCCTTCTTGCCATGGGAGCTAAACTGAGGATAGAGAAGGAACGCTGGGAAGCTGATGAGCCATTGGCTGATATCGTGGTGGAATCTAGTGAGTTAAGGGGAATTGAGCTTGGTGGCGACATTATCCCCCGCCTCATCGACGAGATTCCGATATTGGCTGTAGCCGGTTCTGTGGCTAAGGGCAAGACCGTTATCAGGGGCGCTGCTGAGCTCCGAGTAAAAGAGTCGGATAGGATTGCCTCTGTGTCACGGGAGCTTTCCAAGATGGGCGTCGACATCGAGGAGTTGCCCGACGGCATGGTGATTCACGGGGGTAGACTCCTGATGGGCACGGATGTTGACAGTCATTCTGATCATCGCTTGGCTATGAGCTTAGCCATTGCCGGGTTGATAGCTGAGGGCGAGACAACAATCAACCATGCCGGGATCGCGCAGGTCTCATATCCTACCTTTTGGCAGGATTTGTTTTCGTTGCAAGCCGAAGTCCTGAGCCGAAGCTCCGAGCGAAGCGAGGAGGCGGCGAAGGAACAGCGAAGCAGTCTCATAGATTTCTCAAATTAAATCTTTTTGGGGGGTGACATGCGCACGGAACTAGTTCACATAGGTTTTGGCAGTGTCATAGCTGCAAATAGGGCGATTGCTTTCCTTTCTGTAAATCAACAACCAATTAGGCGCCTGATTCAGGAAGCAAGGGATAAAGGGATTTTGGTTGATGCCACTCATGGTAGAAAAGCCAAGTCTGCCATTCTCTTTGACACCGGTCATATAGCTCTGGCTGCTGTGTCACCGGAGACTATCATTCATAGATTGGCTACGCCATCCTCGGCGGCTGAGGAGAGAGTTGAACTATGAATTGACTGCCTCAGAGAGAGCAGAAGCAAAACCTCTGCTCATTGTCCTTTCTGGACCCTCAGGGGTGGGCAAAGATGCTCTACTCAAAAGAATGAAGGAGCTGGGGCATTCATTCCATTATGTTGTTACCGCCACCACACGGCCTGAGCGTACCGGGGAGAAAGACGGGGTAGATTACCACTTTTTGTCTCAAGAAGAGTTCCAGAAGATGCTCCACGAAGGTCGACTGTTGGAATGGGCTAAGGTTTATGACAATTATTATGGTGTACCCAAGGATGAAATAGCCCAGGGCTTGTCTAAGGGGAAGGGCGTGATAGCGAAGGTGGATGTTCAAGGTGCTGCTACCATCAAGGAAATCCTGCCCCAAGCGGTATTCATCTTTCTCCTGCCTCCCTCTATGGATGAATTGGAAAGGAGGCTGAAACAACGCCATAGTGAGCCCTACGAAGGTGTAGCTCTAAGGTTGGAGAAGGCTAAAGAGGAGATAGAAAGACTGCCACTCTTCGATTATGTAATAACGAGCCATCAGGATAGAATTGACGATGTTATTTCTCAGATCGAGGCTATTGTTGCCGCTGAGAAATGCCGAGTGAAGCCAAGGGTTGTTCAACTCTAGTTTTCTTCTATTGGCTCGGATTGAATCCTGATTCCAGTCAGTGTGCCTCGAAGGCCATGTAAGAGACCAACGATTCCAGGTCGGGTACCTCTAAGTCGGAGTCACAACTTGCTGGTCGTGTTGCTCCAAAATCCTCTTGACCCTTCCTTCTATTGACCCAAACGGCTGACAGCCCCATGGCTTTCGCCGGAATTATGTCGTGATAGACACTTTGTGCGATGTGCAGTATTCTTTCGGGAGGATAACCAATCTTTTTGATGGCATATTCAAAGATAGGTAGTGATGGCTTGTAGGACTCTACTTGCTCAGCCGTGATTATCCAATCAAACTCGACTTGCAGGTGTCGTGCGGAAAAAGCAAAGAGGTCATCATCTA
>JAUVWD010000108.1 GCA_030604285.1 Chloroflexota bacterium | reverse complement strand
TGCCGGCTTATGCATTTTCGATATGCCCGGCTTTACTTGTCCTCTCGTGGCTACCAGTGATTTTGCCTACATCCGTTTTCATGGCAGCGCGAACTTATATGCAAGTTGTTATTCCGACGAGGAACTGGCCGGATGGGCTGAGAAGATCGCCGACTTAGGCAAGAATCTCAAAGCTATCTATGTCTACTTCAATAACGATGCCGAAGCTTTCGCTGTCAAGAATGCCATGACGTTAATGAATTACCTATGTGGAGGCAAACATGGATTTTAAGCTAACAGAAGAACAGGAAATGATTCGAACGATGTGTCATCAATTTGCTGATGAAGTAATAGCTCCCAGGGCCCAGGAGATGGAGACGACTGGAGAACCTCCCTTTGACATCATCAGGAAGATGGGTGAGTTGGGAATGATGGGCATTCCCTTCCCTGAAGAATATGGTGGTGGTGGTGGTGATTGGGTAGGGCAGATGCTGTGCATAGAGGAGCTTTCCAGAGCAGATGGCTCGCTAGGTGGCGTATTAGACGTAACCACCGGCCTGGTATGCCAGGAATTATATGTATTTGGCACCGAGGAGCAGAAGCAGAGGTGGTTGATACCCATGGCCCAGGGCAGGGAAATCGGAGCATTCGGGCTTACTGAGTCCGAAGCTGGCTCTGATGCCGGAGCCACTCAAACCACTGCTGTACTTGCTGGCGACAAATGGGTTATCAACGGCTCGAAGCTGTTTGTTAGCGCCATTGGTTATGATGACGCATCTATAGTCATTATCACTGCGAGATGTCCAGGGATCAAAGACCAGAAGGGAAGGGATATGATAAATACGTTCATAGTCCCTAAGGGGACTCCCGGCTTCAAAGTTGGGTCAGAGTATCACAAGATAGGGTGGAGCGCACTTTCAACCAATGAAATAGTTTTTGAGAATTGCTGCATTCCAGCCGAGAATCTTTTGGGCCAAATGGGGCGTGGTTTTGCTCAGCACCTGGAGGTGTTGCAAACCGGGAGGATTTGTGTTGCGGCCATGTCTGTAGGGCTTGCTCAAGCCTGCTTCGATACCTCTCTGGCTTATGCCAAGCAGCGGGTCCAATTTGGCCAGCCAATCTATAGCTTTCAAGGGATATCTTTTAAACTGGCTGATATGGCTATGAATATCGAGCTAGCCCGCTTGATGTACTTAAAGGCTGCCTGGATGAAAGATAAAGGCTTGCCTCACACATTGGAGGCAGCCTACGCCAAGCTTTTTGCCTCCGAAATGGTGGAAAAGGCTGCCAGCGATGCAGTGCAAATTCATGGTGGCTATGGCTATATCAACGATTACCTCGTATCCCGTTACTATAGGGAAGCAAAGCTATTACAGATTATTGAGGGCACGTCGGAGGTACAGCGAATAGTCATCAGCCGCAACTTGTAGAGGAAACGATGGCCATCAAAGATATTCTTTAATCCTCTTGGCTAAAGCCAGTGTCACCCCTTCCGCTTGTCTGAGCTCCTCTAGCGAGGCTTTCCTAATAGCTTCAATCGAGATGAATCTCTTCAGCAATGCTTTCTTTCGCCTTGGGCCAATGCCCGGAATGTCGTCTAAAGCAGAGGCGATGCCTTCTCTTCGACGCAGGCTCCGGTGATAACTAACGGCGAAGCGATGTGCTTCATCCCTTGCCCTCTGAAGCAGATGAAGCGCCGGGGAATCCTTAGATATGCCAACTGGTTTTGATTCACCAGGTACAAATACGTCCTCATTCTCCTTGGCTAAGCTGGCTACTGGAATAGAAGCAGCTTCAATCTCCTTCATAGCCTTCAAGGCCGCATTAAGCTGGCCTTTGCCACCATCAATGAGGATGAGGTCAGGCACAACCGCCCAATTCCCTTCAGAGGTCGCGCTTCTTCTTAACCTTCTTTTCAATACCTCTTGAATCATGGCACAATCGTTAGCCCCGGCTATAGTCCTAATTCGGAAGCGCCGATAGCGAGCCGGACTGGGCAGGCCCTTTTCCAGGACAGCCATACTGCCCACAGCCAAGCTGCCCTGGATGTTGGAGACATCATAGGCCTCTATCCGTAGCGGTATGTGTGGCAACCGGAGCAGGCCCTTCAGCTCTTGCAAACCGGAGCTTATCGCCTCCGAGTCAACCTGCTTAGCTTTGGCCAACCGCAAACCTTTACTGGCATTCTCAGCTACCATATTCATCAACTGCTTCTTGGGTCCTCGGCAGGGCACTTGAAGCCTCATGCTCTTTCCCCTTTTCGTTTTGAGCCATTCAGTCAGCATTGACGCTTCATCTGCAGGGTACTCAAGCAATACCAGTTGTGGAATCTCCGGAGCTGAGGCGTAATATTGCTTTATGAAGCTCGCCATCACGTAACTCGGTTTCTCGTCGCCGACGCCTTCCATGATGAAATGGTCACGTCCAACAACTTTACTATTACGAATAACGAGGAGCTCCACATAGGCTTCACCTTCATTTTGTGCCAAAGCAATGACATCTTGGTCTCCCTTTAGCGTGATGGCAATCTTCTGCCCCTCTATGACTCTTTCCACAGCATGAATCTGGTCACGCAGCAAAGCTGCCTTTTCATACTGGAGATGCTGAGCTGCAGCCCTCATCTTGCTATTCAGCTCACGAAGCACTAACTCTTGTTTGCCTCCCAAGAATAAGATGACTTGGTTTATTAGCTCTCGATATTCCTGCTTACTCACCGCGCCGATGCACGGGCCGAGGCAGCGACGGATATAGTAGTTGAGGCAGGGTCGCTTGGCTTTACCATCCACAGTTTTAGTGCAGGAGCGGAAGAGAAAGATCCTCTTTATCAGTCTTAGGGTCTTGCGTACTGACCCGGCACTAGCGAAAGGCCCAAAGTACCTGGCGCCATCCTTTTGAAAGCGACGAGTAACATAAACGGCAGGCCAATCTTCGCCAATATTTATCTTCAGGTATGGGAACGTTTTATCATCCTTAAGACGCACGTTGTATCGCGGATGATATTTCTTTATCATGCTGCACTCTAGGATGAGTGCTTCTTGGTCCGAATCTGTAATCATGAATTCCAGCTCGTTTATCCT
>JAUVWD010000092.1 GCA_030604285.1 Chloroflexota bacterium | reverse complement strand
CCAGTGGTGGAGTATTCAAACAACAAAGTAACTCAGCAAATAGAAGAGCTGTGGCAAGTGATTTCGACAAAACTGGACAAGCAAGACAAATAGGAGGGGAGAAATGCCAATTTATGAACATAGATGCCTAGAATGTGGCGAACCCTCAGAGATATTTCTTCGCAGCGGCAATGAAAGCATTGAACGCCCATTCTGCGGCAGTAAGAACCTGGAGAAGCTTTTTTCTGCCTCTTATGCCATAAGGATGAGTGCCCCAGTGCCGGGGAGAACATGCTGCGTGAGAACAGAACGTTGCGAGGCGCCTCCTTGCTCTCCAGACGGCGCCTGCAGAAGGAGGTAGGAAAATATGAGATATGCAGTGCCCGTGACAGATGGTAAACTGGCTACCCACTTTGGCCATTGCAGCCATTTTGCTTTTTTCGATGTTGATGAGACGAGAATTACGATTATGAGGAAGGAGATAGTAGCTTCACCAGGACACCAGCCCGGATTTGTCCCGGGGTGGCTTGCTGAGGAAGGGGTTTCTGTCGTTATAGCCAGTGGCATGGGCTCTAGAGCACAGAGCCTTTTTAGAGAGAGCCGCATTCAAGTCGTCACTGGCGTCCTGGAAGATGACCCGGAGATAGCAGTTATGAAATGCATAGGAGGCACGTTAGCTACCGACGATAATCCATGTGACCATTAGTAGCCGAGGAGATTGCCCTGATTCATGGTGATAAACGAAGTGCGGAGCGAAGATACAGGCGTGCTGTTGTTGGATTGCATGCTCGGGTAAGCAGAAATTCCACTTCCTCTATGAAAAATGTGGTGATCAAGATTTCCAATCTATCCCACATATGAGCCGCAGATATGGCTTGGAAGTCGGCAAAGAGGGCAAGAAATAGATAAAGGAAGCTGACATCCAGTCAGTTGGAGAATAGTTGCCCAGAATACTCAGTTACTTCAGCGCTGCAACACAGGAGCCACTAGAAGTAGTGCAATGGAGCGAGCGTAGGGTGGCAATTGGGGCCCGTGAGTGCCCTCTTCACTTTGATAAACCTGAGACGTGTCTGGCAAATACCACAATGGAGAAAACTGTAACTGAGGAATTGAACTTTAACCTGACTTATAAGATTGGCAAGTCAATTCGTGTGGCGCGGCGGATGGTGAGCATATCATAGAAGTCAGGACTTGCTTAAGGCACACACATCATGCTATAGAAGGAGGGATAAGGTAACCTAAATGGAGAACAATGCCACAGACATTGAGGCCCAAGCAAGGGAAGCGCTGAACCAGGTGCCCGTTCCGGGAGTGATGCGTAGCCTGGTGCAGATGAACTTGGTCCGAAGCATCGAAGTCGAAGACGGCAAGGCAAAAGTCACTTTGGCTTCGACTGCTATCCCTAGCCAATATCATAGTTGGCTCAAGGATAAAGCGGCTAGCGCAGTTCGTGAGCTTCGAGGTGTCACCGAAGCTGCTGTCGATCTCGTGGAACTCAAGCCCAAAGAGCTTAACCAGATTCAGAGATTGATAGCGGTGATGAGCGGCAAAGGGGGAGTAGGCAAATCTTTGGTAGCTAGCTTACTGGCTACTGCCCTGGCTCGGGAAGGTAGAGATGTCGGCATACTTGATGCTGACATTACCGGTCCCAGCATTCCCAAGATGTTCGGCTTGAATGCTCGCCCCAGCGGCAGTGAGACAGGCATCTTACCCATATTATCGAGGTCTGGAATCGAGGTCATGTCCATGAACTTTCTATTGCCCAGTGAAGATGAAGCCGTTATCTGGCGTGGTCCTCTTATGTCCAAAGCCATTACGCAGTTCTGGGAGGAGGTACTTTGGGGCAAGCTCGACTATCTAATAATAGACTTGCCACCCGGCACAGGAGATGCCCCTTTAACAGTGATGCAAATAGTAGCTCTTTCTGGGGTAATCGCTGTTTTCACCCCGCAGGACTTGACAGAGATGATAGTGACGAAGGCAGTGAAAATGGCACAAAAAATGAATGTTCGCGTGCTCGGGGTAGTGGAGAATATGAGCTATCTCTTGCTGCCCCAGACAGGCGAAAAACTGGAAGTCTTTGGCAGGAGTAAAGGCAAAGACATGGCCAGGATTTCCGGAGCTCCTCTTTTAGGGAGCTTGCCTATCGACCCGGAGCTAGCCAGGCTATGTGATGAAGGGGAAATTGAGAAGTACAGCTCGGATGCCGTATCTGAAATTTCTGCTAATCTCACTGCGGTCTTAAATGATAAAAGGTGAAGGGTTGCTATTTATTGGTAGTTAGGCTTGCTACTGGGAAGGATATCCACATAGGCAAGCTAGGCTACATCCACTTCCCCAAGGCGTTCTATGCCTATGTGGGCTCAGCCATGAATGGGTTCAGGGCGAGATTAGCTCATCATTTAAAGGAGGCGAAAAAGCCTCATTGGCACGTCGATTACCTTCTAAATGAGGCTGATGTTTGGGAAATAATCCTGTACCCCAGTAAGCAAAGAGAGGAATGCGTTTTAGCTCAAGCTCTAGCCAAGGGATTCCAGTCTATCCCTGGCTTTGGCTCAAGCGACTGTAAATGCAATAGCCACCTCTACTTTGGAGATAGCGAAAACAGCATTAAGGAAAAAGCCATACAGGCGCTTGGCAAGGCAGTCATTACCTGTAGATCTTACCAAAGGAGGAGTCGGGAGAATGACATCAGAATTTGATGACTCCTTTAAGGAGCTAGAGCAATCTGTCATGGAGGACATGAGGAGGGTTTATACAGAGAAGACAATCGACCATTTCTTGAACCCAAGAAATTTAGGTGAAATCCAAGCCCCCGATGGATTTGGGAGTGTAACTGGTCCTTGCGGGGATACCCTAGAGATATGTCTTAGGGTGAATAACCGGAGGATTATGAATACCACTTTCTGGACCGACGGCTGTGGAGCCAGCATAGCCTCCGGCAGCATGGTCACTGAGCTGATTAAGGGTAAGAGCCTCGCAGAAGCTCAGAGAATCACCCAAGATGATATCCTAAATGCCCTAGGAGGACTCCCTGAGGAGAGCCTTCACTGTGCCCTTCTGGGGGCAAATACGCTTAAGGAGGCAATCAGGGACTATCTGGCTTGCGAGAAGGAACCATGGAAAAGAGCCTACAGGAGATGAAGACCAGCACACAAGGGCTGAAGCCCAGTGAGATAGCCACCTCCTTGGCGAGGGCCATGAGGTTATGCTAAGTCAGGCGACGCAACAATTGGAGGAGGTAACGTATGAGCGTAGAAGAGGCACTAGCTGAACTTCAACATATCTTAGGTAAGGGATTGCATCCCACAGCGATCTCAAAGGTGAGAGAGGTTTTGATTAAAGTAAAGGGGGATGATGCCCAGGGCAACAAGAGCTTGCCCAAAAGCGATGCTCAAAGAAATGCAAGAGCCTAAGTTAGCCAAATGTGTCGATGTGGGATTTAGGGTTTTCCCTTTTGGACTACCATTGAGTGTTCCAGAACAAAGAAATCAATGCTTTTTACTCTAGCTTTAGTGAATTTCTCTTCTCCAAGCAAGGTAAGGAGCAAGAAACCATCCCTTTCTGTTTCAATCTGGACTACATCCCATATTGCCCCGTCCCACTGCCTCCCATCATCCAAGTAGATAGTGGTACTCACGTGTTTCACCTTGTCGCCTTGTTGCTGCCAGGCAAATTTAT
>JAUVWD010000090.1 GCA_030604285.1 Chloroflexota bacterium | reverse complement strand
CCTGATAGCCAGCACCTTATTAGTTCCGGGATACGTAGATAAGCAGGAAGTTTCTAGCATCGCTGGATTTGTTTCATGCCTCAACCAGACATCCCTTACTCCCTTCTCGCCTTTGCCCCTCAATTCGTGATGCTTGATTTGTCCACTACCTCCCGGCGCCACGCCGAGGAATACCTGGCAGCAGCAAAAGCACAAAGTCTAAGGGGAGTTGGGTCGGGCAATATCCATCTTCTGGGGGATTCTGGAGCATCATTATCAAGGGTCGGATGATTTAAGTGAGTAATCCTCGCTGAAACAGAGGAAACGATAAGGTGCAGACTCTCCCATCGTACAAGCTACAGTTTGGCTTCTTGTCTATCGGGTATGATCAATTCAGGTTGCGAATAGAAATGTCTATGACACATCACGCCTTGTTTGCCCGGCGTATCTTAGCTTGAATAGCGTTGACTTCGCCCTGAGTCATAAGGTCTTCTTGGACAGCCATATTCAGTAGGGCTCCTGTGCCAAAGATAGAAACGGAGGGATTCATTGCTTTGCATCTATCTGCGGCGTCACTGTCATCTGTCGCTATGTCGAATCCCCGATGACAAGCAATCGCAATCGAGGCAGATTCACCTCGCCCCAGTTTCTTTTCTAATTGCAGCCTGGCATATGCCCATATTTCTTCTTCCGAAGACTCATCAATTGAGATGACTGCAATGATTTCTGCAGCCTCCAGATCCTTCAAAAGTGCCACTAGTCTCTGCCCTTCGCTGCGCCACCGCCAGGCCTCCTTGACAACGCGTTCAGTAACACGGAAACTCGATTTTGGCCAGACTTCTAAGGCTCGACGCAAAGCACCCGCACTATTCAACCTCGAGACAACGTCGTTGTCGAGCACGTGTGGTTTCTTTAGAGGCGCCATTTATTCATCGCCTTCCTGACTTGCTTGCCGGAACTCTTCCCTAAGCTCGTAGTAGTTTCTCTGCAGAAGTTCCGCTAGCTTCTCAAAAGAGATTAGTTTCATTTCATATGCTTTGTAAGCAAGATACTTGTATTGGCGGGGAACCGTGTCAGGTGGCTCTTCCTCCACGCGATACCCCAGTAGGCGCGCAGTTGGTGAGGACGGCACCTGTTGGCTCAAAAGGTCCCTCCATCTGGAAAGAGATAATCTCCTTAGAGACACCAATCTCCAGCCCATTGCTTCAGAACTCACGCCAAAATACATGGCCAGATGAACAAGAACTTCGGCAGTTAACGCAGACCTTTGTGGGAAGACCAATTGACCTAACACCTCATTGACGGCACGTTTTGGCATTAGAAAAGAAGCAGCAAACGCATTAGCAAAACGTTCACGAGGATTTTTGATTTCGAAAGCAGGGCAAGTATCAATGTGCGCTAACTGATTTCGATGAGCAATACAGTGGGCATACTCATGCGCTACTGTGAACGTCCGTCTCCGTTTAGGATGCTGCGAATTGATCAAGAAGCAAGCTCCCAGTTGTTCATCGTATGTAAAGGCACCGGAGAACCTTTCTGGATCCGCCGGTAAATGAAATATCTTGATTCCCCTTTTCCCCTCTAGCAAATCACAAATGTCCTTTATGGGCTGCCCATTCAGCCCCAAGGAGCCTCGCTCAGCTTCTGCCAACTCCTCAGCATGACCAAGTGTTGTTAGTCTAGAGGTCGAGTAATCAGACGGGCTTGGCATTTCTGGTGCTCTGAGGAGTTTTCTTAGATCCCGGTAGCTCCTAGACAGCTCATGGAAATTGATAATGGTTTCCTTGGAAACGGAGGCGGTGCCTGCAGCACGCATTAGAATTGCAAAAGAGGCACTGGTTTCACTCTCTTCGAGAAAGAAACTTATGGGGCGCTGATACAACTTTGCGAACCTGTACAGCTCTACTGCCGATATGCGTCGTTTACCGCTTTCAATCTCCGAAATGGTAGACATGGCAATACCCATACTCTCACTCACCTGCTTTAAAGTAAGCCCCATAGCTGCCCTCGCCTGCCTTAGCGCATGTCCCACCGTCACACCAGATGGCGAGGTCGTAGTGATCGGCATATTCGCCTCCTTTACTTGATTTCGGAAATCCAGAAATCTATGCCTTTTGAGGCAAGTCTATCAGCCAGACTTTCGCAAGTCAATAGATTTATGGCGCATAAGGAAACGATGACAACAAACTAGACGGACAGCACGATGTTTTGTTGATTTTGAAAAAGGCCTTGAAAGAGCTCCTCTCTTTTCTGGCTTGAGACGTCGCTTGGCGCCTCTTTCAAGTGATGACTGCGGCGTGTGAAAAAGGGGGTGATGGCAGCACGATCAACAAACCCTTTCTCAGGTGGAGGTGAAATATCTACGATGATGCAATGCCTTAATTATGTCTCACCGATTGCGCCATCACTAGCATCTCATCGCCGATTGGTACCAGTTATCGTGTCAAGGACAGACCGGGTAACTTGAGGAGCACAGAAGATTGAATAAAGGTCATAATGGAGTGAACCCCTATGATTGGACAGATAGGGTTAGGAGAGTCTGGCGAGGCACCTCGTTATGCTGTTGAATAACCACTAACTCCTCAAATTCATTGGGTGGACGGTAATCTAGCGCCGAATGGAGCCTTTTTTGATTATAGACCTCCTCGATGAAATAGGGAAGCCTGGTTATCACATCCCCAAAAGTCTCATACTCACATAGATATACCTCCTCATATTTCAGTGTTTTGAAGAAGCTCTCCATCATGGCATTTTCATAGGGATTGCCCGTCCGCGCCATGCTGATTTCAAACCCGCAGCTTCTGAGCTGAGCTATGTATTCCTCTGAGGCATACTGAACTCCCTGGTCTGAGTGATGAATAATACCCGAGCCAGGCTTACGCTCAGCTATAGCCATTCTGACTGCCTCGAGCGTCAGCATGGTGTCAATCCCGGTGGAGAGGGCATAGCCAATCACTCGCCGAGAAAAGGCATCCAGTATTGCTGCCAGATAGACAAAGCCAGTCCGAATGCGGATGTAGGTAATATCGGCAACCCACACCTGGTTTAAGCAGCTGACAACCATTCCCTTGATCAGATTGGGATACCTGGGGAAGCCGTGGTGGCTATCGGTGGTCCTCACCCACTTCCGCTTGACCCGGCAGAGAAGGTCACTCTCACGCATCAGGCGTAGCACCCTTTTGTGGTTTACCTGCCACCCTTCACGCCTAAGCTGTCTGGTAACCCGGCGGTAACCATAGCGGGGAAACTCAAGACAGACAGCTTCGATGCGGTCCACGAGGTCTACCTCTATCTTCACCATCTCAGAATTCCTGACTTTGAGTTTATAGTAGAAACTGCTCCTGGCAAGCTTCATAAGTCCACATCCTCTCTGGATACTTCTGAGCAAGTGCTTCCACCGCGTGATGGTTTCCCGTTTCTTTGGGACCGGCTGATTCTGTTCTGTAACCCCCTTTTTAAGAACTCATTCTCCAGCGTCAGCCTGCCCACCAGTCGCTCCAGCTTCTCTATCCTGTCCATGAGGGCAGCTTCCTCAGTGGGCTAGTTGTTAGGCTTACCCCGGCTATACTGCTTTTTCCAGTGGTAAAGCACACTTGAGGTGATGTTATATCTGCGGCAGAGCTGGGCGGGGCGGCTTTCGCCGCTCATGAACTCTTCTACCACCCGGTGCTTGAATTCTAAGCTGAAACTCGATGTCATCATGATT
>JAUVWD010000002.1 GCA_030604285.1 Chloroflexota bacterium | reverse complement strand
GCCCATCTCCACTTGATTTAATACCATCAATCTACTCTGCTCTTTCCTGTTCAATGTCACCATCTCCTTCATAGGGTGACATTTTCCCAGAACACTTAGATGGTGACAGAATCGTAGAACATCAACAGAATTGGCATAAACTCTTGACAAATCCCGTTCTGGGCGTTAGCCTATCAGGTCGGTGGCTGTTGGTTAGCAAATAGTTGGTGTCAAATTGGGAAAAACTAGTACTTAAGGAGGTAAAATGTCTGAAGTCACGCAAGAAATTCCCTTAGGCAAGAGGGAGCATTACCCCAATGTGGGGAGGTATGTTGCTGATTGTCTGAAGGAGCAGGAAGTCGAGGTAGTCTTTGGGGTTCCCGGGGGGCACCTATGGCAGATTTGGGATGAACTAAGCAACGCAGGCATAAAGATGGTTTTAGTAAGACATGAGCAAACAGGTGTTTATGCTGCTGAGGCCTATTCTAAGGCTGCAGGCAAGCCTGGTGTAGCTATAGCTACGGTTGGTCCTGGTGTAGCCAACACGGTTAGCGCTGTTCAGCAAGCCTACCTCAGTTGTTCTCCGGTTATTGTGCTTTACAGTGGCGTTGAATTCCAACACGATCGAACCTATACTATACAGCCATCATACATTGAGGATCTTTTCCGACATATAACGAAAGGCGCTTACCGCTGTACCGCGCCTGAAGTAGTCAAGCCTTTTGTTACCAGGGCATTTAAGGAAGCTCAAGTATACCCTAAGGGACCAGTTGTCCTGGAGTTTTCCTTAAGCGCCTTGTTTACCCCCATAACCGATCGTCCCCTGCATCCACTTTTGGGCATAACCAGATACATGGGTGATGCTTTGTATTCTGGGAAATGGAGAAAGGAGGAAACGGCGAAGCCTTTCTCCTCAGGAGGTGTCCCGGCTCTGGTGGAGAAGGCAGTGAAGATGATCTATGAGTCGAACCACCCTGTAATTTATGCTGGCGATGGCATCCATTGGTCGGGCGCTCAGGAAGAGTTGAGGGAGTTTGTCGAGCTAGCTAAGGTTCCTGTGTGTAATAGAAGATTAGGTAGAGGAGCTATGCCTGAGGATAGTCCCCTTTACTTGGACTCTCGAACAGGCCGCGCCTCAATGAAGCAGACTGACCTATTCACATTGATCGGGATGAAAATGGGCATCTTTGACTACTACTATGGGGCGGAGTTGAAAAGGGTAAAAGGAGCAAAAGTTATCCAGATAAATGAGTCAGGTGAGCATATCTGGACATATTTCCCTACAGACCTAGTGGTCGTAGGGACTCCTAAGGTGGTATTGAGACAGATGATTGACTATATTAAGGCGAATAATCTCAAGCCGCCGGAAGGTAGGGATGAGTGGATTGAGAATAGCCGCAAAATACAGGAAGAGGGAGATAGAAACCTAAAGGCAAAGGCGGAGAAATATAAGGATCATACTCCAGTTCATTTTGGCTACCTGTCTAAGGAGATATGGGACACGATCGAGGAGCTTTATGACGGCAAGACCCGAATTATGATCGATGGCTATACTATATCGGACTATATGCCTGCCTTCATCAAGGCTAGATATTCAGGGCAGGTGATGGATTCCTCGGAGCAGGCAGGCGTAGGTCATGGGATTGGAATGGCCATTGGGGCTGCCTTTGGCGACCCTGAGACAAGACATAGGCCAGTCCTCGCCTTGATGGGAGATGCTGGGATGGGGCTTGCGGGATTTGACATTGAAACTGCCTTGAGGCACAAGCTGCCCATAGTCTATTTGGTCACGGAGAATGGGGGCTGGATGGGCAGCATAAAGTGGTCACATTATGGCAAAGACTGGCAAGGATTGGGGGCCCAGGACCGGGAATATGGTGAGGCGGTCTTGCCCGACATAAGGTACGATAAGATGTTTGAGATAATAGGTTGTCACGGCGAGTATGTAGAAAAGCCAGGGGAAATCGGTCCTGCACTGAAGAGGGCGTTCAAGGCGGCAGAAGAAGGAAAGACTGCGGTAGTCCAGGTTAAGATGGATGCTTCTGTGAGCAACCGACAGAACTACAGTCTGACCTATCAGCTATGCTGGATGCATCTGCCCTGGGATAAACTATCAAAGCGCGGTAAAGCACTACGTAGAAACCAGTGCCGCTGGTATGCCTGGGATGAATTAGGGATTCCCGAGATGCCTATGCCTGACCCCTGGGAGCCGGTAACTGAGGAAGAGGCACAACCGTAAGCACAAAAGATGTAAACCAAGAAGGTGTCCGCTAAGCGGACACCTTCTTCTTTAGCCGTGGACGAAGTCGAGTCTCTTTCCTGTTCTACTTCTTTTTCTTCTCCGCCTTTTCTTCGATTTTCTTTGGCAGGAGGAACCACCTCTTGGACGCTTTCTCTGGATCATAGACAAATCCGGTTTTGCCAGGGACGTTTCCTCCATGGGAGTGAATGGCCGGTTTGCCTCTTGTTAGCTCGTCCGCCTGCTTTACCTTTTCCTCCCAGGGATCCCATCTAAGCTTGCGACCCTCAAATTGCTTAGCGATAAACTCAGCAGTGGCAGGTCGGTATAGGGATGGCTCGGCCCGGAAGATTTGTAGCGGACCGTAAGGAGGTAGATACGCCAAGTTTCCTTCCGCTATGTTCCACTGCGTCGGTTGTTTGATTGGTCTTCCGGACTTGGTGGTCCAAACCGGCAGACTTCTGCCCATGGTCCATTCAAACACCCGCCCCAACTGCAGCATTTTGTCAATATCAATGCCAGTATCGATTCCAATCTCGTCAAGCATGACCAGAACATCTTCGGTGGGGCAGTTTCCTTTCTCCATGGACATGTCATAAGTAGGTCCGCTGCCTAGGCCGGGAACGCCATCAACTACGAACTGGGGTTGCCCTCCGCCTAACCCAAGAGACGCCTCCACAATCCTAGCCCCGCCGAGAATCGCCATTATGGTATTAGCTAATGACATTCCGCGGCCCTCATGGAAATGGGCGATCCGGTAAGTCATTTCATTATCATGCTTGCTGTACCTATCAACAAGGGCAGCCATATATAGGTACGATCTTAAGGGATTACATTCACCGGTGGTATCGCAGGGGGTGAAATCCCGTATCCCCCAATCTAGTCCTCGGTCCATAAGCTCAAAAGTGTTCTCAATGGGCACTGGGCCAGCACACGGTGAGCCGTAGACACAAGCGATAGCCATATCAGCCTTAAATCCATTCTCCTTGGCGATTCGCACAAACTCAGGAATCTCCTCCCAGTACTCTTCCCGGCATCTCCCCGAGTTCCTCCTGCCATGAAGGTCTTCTGTGGATATGGTAAAGGCGACACTATGGGGGGGATACCCCTTCTGAGCGCAATCGGCTACCCTCTCAAAAGCCGCTTTAGTCATGCCGTAGACCTTCAGAAGCGGCTTGTTTTCTTTTACTGAATCAAGCATACATACCTGTGCTAGGATTTCTTCAGCATCCGAGCTCTGTGGCATAAGCACAGGATGACTGAAGTTGGTTACCTCTATTCTCTTGTATCCCGCCTTTACAATTTGGTCAGCATACCAAAGCTTCGCCTGGGTAGGTATATGTGTTGCCGCGTGCTGTAACCCATCCCGAAGCAGCAATTCAAGCATTTCCATGTTCTTGGGCAACTGATCCTTGATCTTTACATCAAGTAGCTTTTCCCATTGCCCCAACATCTCGATGCGACTTACATCTAACTTTTCGTCTGAACTCACTTTTTGCCTCCTTATGCTTTTTGTTTCTTGTATTTCTCTCTAAGCTCCCTCTTCAATATCTTCCCTGTCAAGGTAGTTGGGAATTCAGAAACGAAATCGACCTTTCGCGGGAGCTTGAAGCCGGGCAATCCCTTGCCGCGGCAATATTCCCTGATTTCGTCTTCGCTAGCTTCCTGCCCCTCTTTTAGCCGCACCACGGCGGTTACAAGTTGTCCATACAGGTCGTCAGGGATTCCGATGACTGCTACCTCAGCCACCTTAGAATTGCTCAGTATCACATCTTCCACCTCCGGGGGAGCGATATGCTCTCCGGCGCTTACTATGATGTCGTCGCTCCTATCAGCAAGGTAGAAATACCCCTCCTCATCGTAGTAGCCCAAGTCGCCAGCGCAAGCCCATTCTCCCTTCTTGGCGGCCGCCGTTTTCTCAGGGTCTTTATAGTATCCTTCAAACGATATGTCGCTCTTAACCCATACATCGCCAACCTGATGGGGCGGGAGCTCATTTCCCTCCTTGTCGAAGATCTTCACCTCCACCCCAGGGATTGGCTTTCCGATGCTATCGGGATGTATGCTTAGCTCGTGATGTCTCAGGGTTGTCGCTGGGCCCGTTTCCGATGAGCCGTAGCTATTGCTTAGCCGCACTCCTTGAAAATAGCCAATCATCTTGTCTATTACGGTTGGGTAGAGCATGGCAGATCCGCTTCCTAGAGAGGTGACGCTACTCATATCATATTTGTCACGCACGTCCGCGGGAAGGTCAAGTATCTTTGCCAGCATGAACGGAACTAACGAAGAGGTGCTGACTTTCTCCGTGTCCATTAGCTGTAATACTTCTTCAGGGTCAAAGCCCTTCGACTTATAGACCACATTTGCGCCACCGTACCAGAATGTGATGGAAGTGCTCCAGATTGAGTTTGAGTGAACCAGCGGCATAAGAACCAAGAGGACCCTATCCTCAGGCTTTATTCCTGCCCTTCCTGTCCCCCGCATCATGGCGTTCTTCATGTTGTTCATCAGCGCTCGAGCGGAAGTGACTACTCCCTTGGGCAACCCTGTAGTCCCCGAAGTATAGGCTATGTAGGCAATGTCCGACGGTTTTACATCGGCTTCGGGGTTTTCATCCGATTTGGACAGGACATCCTCGTATCGCGTCATGCCATGGCCGTTTTCCCCCACGACTATGTAATTCTCCGGGAGAATATTCTTGAGATTGGGCATCATAGGTTTGACTGTGTCTAGAATATCGCTGTCTACAAATAGGCAACTGGCATCACAGTGGTTGATGATAAACTCCATGCGCTCAGCGTCAAGGCGGTAGTTTGTAGGAACCAGAGTCATACCTGTTCTTAGCACCGCTTGAATAATCTCAAGCCCTTCCAGACCATTGTAGGTCAGATAGGCTATATTATCCCCCTTTTTGAACCCCCTTTCCAACAGCCCATTGGCAAGGCGGTTTACGCGGCTATCGAGTTCCTGGTAGGTTCTGTGCTGGTCGAAGTAAATCGCTGCCGTTTTGTCAGGGTACTTCCATGCGCTTATCCTTAGACCATCGCTAGCATTCATCTTAACCTCCCCTTTCTGTTTTCTTTTGTTTCATAATGGGCTGAAATTAAACGACATATTTTGCGATATCCTCGGCAAACTGTCAACTTTTCCGTGGTGGCTCTCGGGCATTCATCTGCTTTTCCTTGATGCTGCCTCTACCCTGCCCTCCGTCGTTGGAGACCTATCATAGCTCCCACTGGTTCCTAGGACTGTGGTTGTTCCGTGTCTTTCCACTTCAAATGGCCCCTGCTGCATTTCTTTGGCAAGGTTCAAAACGCCCTTTGACGGGGCTTCGATAGTTGTCGTGATTAGTGTAAGCTGACAGGGGATATCCTTGGCTTGCTTAGGAATAAGGGGGCACTTGGCTACGTGATCGCCAACGCTGCGCGTGGTTCTACTGAGGGGCACCACGCTTACTTCGGCCATGACGTGTCCCTTCATCCTGGGAATTGGATTCTGGCATAGCATCCTTGATATCAGCAAGGTCTCTGTCCTTCTTAGCTCTGTTACGCAGCGTTTCGACCTCAGGTCTTACCTCATTAGGAGGATAGACGGGAGCGCTGTACTTCAGTCTATCTGTGCCTAGCCACACACTGGCGTCGTGAAGCGGATCGATAGCGACAGCGCCACTTGAAGGTGCCGAGCGCTGTCCTGCGTATGACGGCAGCTCGATAGGGGTAGTCATATACGCCCTGAAATGGAAGGGCTAGTAGGGCACAAGGAGCAGATCTGATCGCTGCTAAGACCTGCAAACACAGCTCAGAGCTAAACGTTTAGCTTTTGAAATAACAGGCTCGATACTGTCCTGTTCTAACGCGCTCCCTTATAGCGCAACAACTCTTGTATTAGCAGCGGAATTAATTGATGCAGGTCAGCAACTATCCCGTAGTCTGCGATTTGAAATATCGGTGCTTTGGGGTCTTTGCTTATAGCTATTGTAAGCTCTGAGTCCTTCATTCCTACTATATGCTGTATGGCGCCTGATATTCCGCAAGCAATGTATAACGTCGGCCTCACGGTTTTTCCCGTTTGACCAATCATGCGATCGCTGGAAGCCCATCCGGCCTCGACGGCATTCCGGGTGGCTCCCACCTCGGCACCCAATAGTTCAGCAAGCTTACCGAGCATTTTGAAATTCTCTACTGACCCTATCCCCATACCCCCGGAGACAATTCTTTCTGCCTGTTCCAGCCCGATTCCCCTTCTTGTCTCCTCAATTACCCTTAGTCTGCTCACTCTCATATCCTTATGTTCGATATCCGCTGGGATGCTGATGATTTCGCCTTTTCTGGTGCTCTTTTGCAGTGGCTGCATAACGCCAGGCTGCACAGTTGCCATCTGAGGTCTCTCCTTTGGGGTCAGTATGGTAACCATAAGATTGCCACCAAAGGCGGGGCAAGTCTGCTGTAGTAATCTCGTCTCTTCATCTATATCTAGGCTGGTACAATCTGCGCTAAGTCCTGTGCCCAACCTTCTAGCAATCCGTGGAGCTAAATCTCTTCCGACATAAGTTGCGCCGACAAGCAATATCTCTGGCTTATGTTCCATTATCTGGCTTGCTATTATCTTGGTGTAAGTATCTGTTCTATAACATCTTAACTCTGGGTCATCAGCCCAAAGCACCTTATCAGCGCCATAATCTATTAGCTCGGTACACAACTTGCCGGCATCTTCGCCAAGCAAAATGGCAACCAAGTCCACCCTCAGTCTATCAGCTAACTCCCTTCCTTTGCCCAGTAGCTCGAGGGATACCCTTCTCAATCTCCCGTCGTTTTGCTCGGCAAAGACCCATACGCCTCGGTATTCATTCAGACTCATTGTGCCGCCTTTAGATATAGTCCCTCAAATCAGGTTCCTCTCCTTCAGCTTCGCTAGAAGTCCTTGAGCCATGTCCTCCATTGAGCCTTCAATGAACTCAACTTTCCCTTTCCCAAATTCGGGTTTATAGATTTTGCTCATCTTGGTTGCTGAACCATCGAGCCCCACGCTGTGCTCATAAAGACCCAAATACGCGGCACCCCAGGTCTTAACCTCCTTTTCTCTGTACGACTGCATAATCTGGTCGATGGATGGGATGCGCGGCTCATTGATTTCCCTCGTTACTGTAACCAAGGCCGGTAGTCTGGTCTCCATCAACTCATAGCCCTCCTCGAAAACTCGTTCCGCCTTTAGGATTTCTCCTTGTATCTCAACTCGCCGAGCGTAAGTAATTTGAGGCAAGTCCAGGAGTTCGGCAAGTTGTGGCCCGACCTGGCCCGTATTTCCGTCCAGTGTCTTTGTGCCGCAGAGGACCAGATCAAAATGGCCTAGCTTCTTTATGGCGCTTCCCAGCGTAAAGGAGGTTGCCAAAGTGTCGGCTCCGGCAAAGGCCTTGTCACAAAGCAGTATTGCCTCATCCGCGCCGATAGCCAACGCATCCCTCAGAGCTACCTCAGCTTGAGGAGGCCCCATGCTTATCACGACAACATTGCCGCCATGCTCTTCGCGAAGCAACAGTGCTTTTTCAAGAGCATTCCTGTCCTCAGGGTTGATTATGCTTGGCACCCCTTCCCTGATGAGACTCCCTGTCTCGGGATCCAGGCGCACATCGTTGGTCCCAGGGACTTGTTTCAGGCATACAATTATGTTCAATTTCGCCCGCTAGGTCTATTTTCTCAGCGCAACAAACTGGCAGCTATTATCACTCTCTGGATCTCGCTCACCCCTTCGATAATCTCGCCAACCCTGGCATCACGGTATAGTCTTTCTATCTTGAATTCCTTGGTGTAACCGTAAGAGCCGTGCACTTGAAGCGCCTTGCTCGTCACCTCAGTTGCCATCTCCGAGGCAAACAGCTTGGTTAATGCTGACTGATGCCGGATATCTCCCCCCTGGCTTGCCAAGTAGGCAAGGCGGTAAACTAGCCATCGAGCAGCTTCAACTTGGGTCTCTATGTCGGCTACTAGCCACTGTATGGTCTGGAAATTGGCTATGGGTTTTCCCCTGGCTGTCGTCTCCTTGGCATACTTGATAGCTTCGTCCAGGGCAGCCCCTCCAATCCCCAACAAACAAGCTGACATATCTAGCTTGCCGTAAGCTATTAGTTCGGTCAGCATCCGGTAGCCTTTACCCTCCGGACCGAGGAGATTCGCCTTGGGTATTCGCACATCCTTCAGTTGGATATCTGCAACTTGTCCTCCTCTCAACCCCATCATCTCCCAAGGCTTCGACGTGGAATACCCCGGCTGGTTCTTGTTTACAATGAAAGCTGTAACCCCGTTGTCCGTTTTGGCGAAGATAATTGCTAAACCATCCAAAGGGGCATTGGTTATGAAGCGCTTGGAGCCATTCAGTATATAGTCATCGCCCGATAGCTCTGCCATAGTGGTTATTGCTTCGGGGTCTGAGCCAGTAGCTGCCTCGGTAAAGGCCAGCGATCCTATATCTTCTCCGGAGCATAGCTTGGGGAGACATTGCTCTTTTTGCTCCTCCGTGCCGTATAAGCTCAGGCTGATGGGGGCCAGGTAGTGTGCCGCTAGCCTGACACTGACAGCAGCGCTGGCCTTTGCCACCTCCTCTATAACGAGCACTAGCTCAATATAGCTTTCGCCACCTCCGCCGTACTTCTTATCGTATGGTATGCCAAACAGTTTTAACTTCCGCAACTCGGGGTGAATATCAGGCGGGATCTTAGCGTCCCGGTCAATCTGAGTGGCAATGGGCGCAAGCTTTTTCTCGGCAAACTCCCGTATCATCCTTGTAATTGCCTCTTGTTCTTTGGTTAACTTGAACTCCATGTTAGGCCTCCTTTACTTAAATTCTGTTACACCAGGAAAAGCTCGTCATACCGCCGGACAAGCTCTTCTTTTCTTTGACGTGCCTCCTGTGCGCAACGCCCTCTTGTAACACGAATATTTGCTACTGTCAAGGCGCAATTCCACAGGAGTTCGACCTTGCCCCGGTCTTCCTAAGTTCGTTGACAGCTATGCTCCTTTCTGATAACCTGAGGAGTGAACAAAGAAAGAGCTCCAGGTGCAGCCCCAATACCTAGGGAGCAAATTCCTCAGCAGCGATGAGGGCCATTAGCTCAGTTGGTTAGAGCACGGTCCTGATAAGACCGGGGTCAGTGGTTCGAGTCCACTATGGCCCACCATGGTGCTCAGTATTGGCTCAGGGTAAACCAGCAACGACTCTCTTGAGTTCATCCTGTGTGAAGGCGCGCTGGGTTTCGGTGCGCACGTTGCCTAACGAACGGATGGTGAAAGCTGCCCTGGCTACTGTTTCGTCGTGCGGCACTTCCAAAACGACGAGCGTATCGCACTGGGCCATGCCCATCACTGCATAGGACTCTTTCACCTTTGCACCCATGGCCTGAAAGGTCTGTTTAGCCGCTTCGACCCGAGCAGGACTCTCCTTGATATTCTGGATCCCTTGTTGCGTCAAGCCAGACAAGATGATATAAGTGGCCATTGCAGTACCTCCTTTATACCGGATCTCCCATATCAACCCGGTGTTACGATTCTATGCCCGTGCTCACTGGCTATCAGGACTCTAACAAACCCAAAATCAGCTTCCGCTGGACTAGGTTCCTGAGGACTCACAAAGCGCCCTCCTAATTCCCGCTGCTCCCTTCCACCTACCCTCCACTTGGAGCTATGAGAGGCAACCCCATCTCGATGAATCCTGCGACTTCTGTAGTGCCATACACTGTGCTTTTAAAGGAAGGGGGTAGACATGTCAATCTACCCCCTAGAGCCGAGTTCTAATGGTCGGGCATTTACACGTGCGTTTTGTGAATAACTGCCATTGGCTGCGCGGATACGGCTTGAAGCGGCAGGATAGTTATCTTGGCGAAACCGGGGATCAACCCGTCTTTGACTGCGACCAGTATATACTTGCCCGGTTCCCTGAAGCGATGAAACACGTTGCCGTTTCTATCGGTCCAGCCCAAGAATTGACCGAACTTCTCAGCCAAGGAAGCGTAATCCTCAGCATCATTGGTCTCGTCTTCTATGTCGTTAACATCTATTGCCCAGACTCCGGCTTTGGGAATTGGTATTCCGATATATTTCTCGACCACCGTAATAGTCACCAACTGGCCAACTCCAGCAACATCAGGTGCCCTTATAGCCAGCGCTCTAAGCGGTTTAATTGCTATCTTGGCGAAACCGGGGACAAAGCCATCTTTGACTGCGACCAGTACATACTGGCCCGGTTCCCTGAAGCGGTGAAACACGTTACCGTTTCTATCGGTCCAGCCCAAGAATTGACCGTACTTCTCAGCCAAGGAAGCGTAGTCCTCAGCATCATCGGTCTCGTCTTTTATGTCGTTAACGTCTATTGCCCAGACTCCGGCTCTGGGAACCGGTGTTCCGGTGTACCTTTCAAACACGGTAATGGTCACCAACTGGCCCACTCCGGCGACGTCGGGTGCCTTTATGGCCAGCGCTTTAAGCGGTTTAATTGCTATTTGAGCGAAACCGGGAATGAAGCCATCCTTTACTGCCACAAGCACGTATCGCCCCTGTTCTCTGAAGCGGTGATACACATTACCATCCTCATCAGTCCAGCCCAAAAACTGACTGTTCTCGTCATCCAGGGCAGCGTAGGTCTCAACATTTTCGCCCTTAACATGTACTGCCCAAACACCGGCTCTGGGAACTGGTTCCCCGGTGTGTCTCTCGACTACTGTAATAGTCACCAACTGGGCCACGGCGGCTACGTTAGGGGCTTTGATGGCCAAAGCTGGTCTTAGCTCTGGCGTTGTGTCACTGGTCAGTTCTGGTTGAGTCACGGCAGCAGCAGTGACCGGGAGCAACATAGCTACTGCTATGATCGAAGCGAGTACCCCAAATATTGCTTTTTTCAATTCCTACCTCCTTGTTTACGATTCAAGCAAGCATACGTATCCAGGAATCATCAACTACTCATGGCCACCTCCTTAGGTGTGTGTCTACCTATTATTACGAAAGGATGCACAAAAACGTTACGAGAACACGCATCTTTTTTGGTTCACATTCGTTATAACAATGTGATAGAGGTCGGCATCAGATCAAGGGCATTCGTCAATCGGCGCCGACCGACAAAAACCTGCAAGATAGTGGATTGCGCAACTGTGGGTTCCTGACGTGTCAAAAGGCAATGGAACATATTCGTAGGGCTGACAGAAATGAGTGTGTTTGGTGTAACAAACAGTGAAGAATATTCGTATTAAGAGTAAAGAGGAAAATATCACTCGGGCAATTGCTAGAGCGGAACTCCACGACCAGCCCAAAATTCTGGCGTTGGTAGGAAGAGCCACCGACGGCGACGTGGATGCCTTTGGTGACTTGTACAGTATCTATCTTGACCCAATCTACCGCTATGTTTTCTATCATGTGAGAGACAAGATGACTGCGGAGGATATTACTGAAGAGGTATTCGTTAAGGCATGGAAGGCGATCGATTCTTGTAAAGGGAAAGAGCGGACATTTTCGTCGTGGCTCTATCGAATCGCGCATAACCAGATGGTTGACAAATCCCGAAGCGCACAGAAACGTCTGGCAATAGAGGTGCGGGCCGAAAGCTTACCTGAGACCGGTGACGTTGAAAAAGAAACGGAGGCGAGGTTGGAGTGGGAACAGACATTGGAAGCGATATCCCGCCTGCCTGAGAAACAAAGGGAGATCATCATCCTGAAGTTTGTTGAGGGTATGGATAACCGTGAGATTGAAGACATTACCGGTAAGAGTCAAAATGCCATAAGAGTGCTGCAAATGAGAGCCTTGAATACGCTTTGGCAGCGACTGCACAAAGAGGTCTAGAAATGGGGGCTAAGCTATCAAAGACTCTGGATGAGTGTATTGCTCGGATAGAAAAGGGCGAGACAATTGAGAGGTGTCTGCCTGAATACCCGGACGTACGGAAGCAACTTGAGCCGCTGCTGTACATGGCACTGTCGATTTCCACAATCCCCAAAGTATCGCCATCGGAGGAATTCACCAAAACGTCAAAAGCTCGTTTGATCACTCGATTACGTCAAGAGTCTGTCCCAGCGAAGATGTCGGAACGTGGCCGAATTATGTTGCAACGCGGTAAGTTGGCCACAGCATGGCAAGACTTACGGCATACTGTTACCGGAGCAAGAAAGCTGGCAATCTCATTGACTGTTGCTTTGCTCGTTGCGCTTGGCGCAAGTATTCTAGTACCCGGTCTGCTCAATCTTATATCGCCACCTCCTGCTATGGCATCTTCCTGCACCCTCAGCATACTGGGTGGCAGAGTTGAATTAGAGGAGGCGGGTTCGGGTGGCTGGCAGCCGGGCACTGATGGTATGACGTTAATGGATAATACTAAGGTAAAAACCGCTGAAGATGCCTATGCCGTGCTCACTTTCTTTGAAGGTAGCACCATTAAGCTTGAGCCGAGTACTGTCGTGGGAATCCGGCAAATGGAACACGGTGACGAAGAGTCAGTCACGATTGTTGTGGAGCAATTGTTGGGAAGAACGTGGAGCTGTGTGGAGAAGATGGGCACAGGCTCGTGTTACAAGATAGAGACACCATCGGCGAGTGTCACAGCACGCGGCACCCTGTTTACCACCGATGTGGATGAGACTGGTGTAACGAAGGTCGCGGCAACTGAAGGGCTGGTCAGTGTTGCCGCTCAAGGTGAAGAGGTATACCTGACAGCGAGGCACCGCACTCGGGTGGAAGTAGGGGCTGCTCCTTCCGCACTGGAAGAAGTATGTCCGGCCGCGGCTGAACTTCTGATTACCACCGACATAACTGCGGTTGGCTCAGTTCGCGACCCGACAGGGTCAAGTACGGGATATCTGCCAAGTGGTTTATCATTTAACCAGATAACAGGTTCAAAGTCGTCACTACTGTCTAATGGCTGCCAGGTAATATCCATAGCGCAGCCTGTGACCGGCGAATATGTTCTTGCCCTCCGATACACTGCCCAGGAGACAGCCCGTTTCAGTATTCAGAGTAAATCTGGAGGGAAGGTGGTTTTCGAACATACTGGAGAACTTAGCGGCGTGGAAGGGGAAGGCTGGCTCATAGGCATCAATTTGAACGTTGATGGTGGTGTCGTGGTGAGCAGCACGATAGTGGGAATAGAGCCGCTTGGAGATACACCACCGGAGAAGATAGTGATGACCGAGTTGGCCAAAGAAAGAGCAGTGCCAATTAAGCCAACCACACGGGATAATGGAGCCCAGGATGGCCCTACTGGTGACGAAGCTCGTGATGATAAGGACGTTAGCGACGACATCGATAATGAAGACACCTTCGACAGCATTCGTGATAGGGACTCCGGCGGTGACATTAGTGCTAAGGACAAAAACGACAGTATTGGCTATGAGGATACCGATGGCAACACCAGTGAGACGGAAACCGGTGATAACGTTGGTATTCGGAATGCTGGGGACAATACTGGCGATAGGGAGACCGAGGACGACAGTGTGTCAACGGGGAAGCCTACCAGTTAGTCGTGAGTTCGTCCTAAAGGCTAAACAGATCCTTAACCAGTTTTCTGGGGGCAGGGTGGCTGGTGAGGCGGATGGGGCCACATTGATCCCGTTGGTAATTCACTGGTAGACGAAGGTTCGCATCTCACAAGATCATGCTTTCCGACGCTTTCTCTAAACCGCCTCTAATCTACGGCCCAGTGGCTGTGTAACCTCCGGCCCTTTGTTGACTGTGAGTTAGCCCCGAATACGTGAGTCGTGTAATCGCATAGAATTGCCCCTGAGATTGGTTCGCTTCGCTCGCAATGACTGTGAGGGGGTGTGTAGTGAGAAGAGGATCCCATTGTGAAGGGCGTCAGCGACGTGGCAATCTGATTGTGCCTGGTTCGTTTTTGCGCCAAATCACCCGCGAGCTCAGCCTTTTCGATGTGCACTCACGGACCAAGGTCAGCGCACTAGGTTTGATAGTAATCGTCGTACATGCTACAATTCCAGGTCTAGTGGCGGGACTGCTCAACTCAGAGCTGGCCTACACAGTTCCCGTACGAAACACTAATGAGTCGTCCTAATTGGAGGTTTGAATTTTTGTTCAAAGGGTAAATATGGAAAACAAGAGATTCAGTGTATTAGGTGCTATTGGAAGTACTCCGCTTATCAAAATAGAGAATGTCTACGCCAAATTAGAGAGTGTTAATCCCAGTGGCAGCATAAAAGACAGAGTTGCCTTGGAAATAGTCGACGCTGCCGAAAGACAAGGACAGCTAGGAGAAGGCTTCACAATAGTCGAAGCGAGTAGTGGAAATACGGGAATATCTTTGGCTATGGTCGCGGCTGTCAAAGGCTACAAGATGATTGTGGTAATGCCTGAAAATATGAGTGAAGAGAGACAGCAAATGATGCGGGCATTTGGAGCCGAACTAGTACTGACTTCAAAAAGCGGGAGCCTTAAAGAAGCTATAGAAAAGGCAGAAGAGATTGCCCAAAGACCCAAGACATTTATAGCAAGGCAGTTTAGTAACCTCAACAACATAAAAGCCCAAGAGAAAACCGGGAAGGAAATTCTAAGAGAAATTGGACCGGTGGATGCTGTTGTTGCCGGCGTTGGTACTGGTGGAACACTAATGGGTATTTCAAATGTGATGAAAGAAGTTAACCCAGAGCTAAAAGTGATTGCTGTAGAACCTGAAGAAGCCGCTCTCATGTTTGGAGGAAGCGACGTTAGGATTAAGGAGCATAAGATTCAGGGAATCGGTGATGGTTTCATACCCCAATTAATGGATATGAGTGAGGTTGACCAAGTCTTAACAGTTGGGAGTGAAGAAGCCGTAGATATGGCAAGAAGACTTTTTAGAGGCTATGGATTACTAGTTGGAATAAGTTCTGGCGCAAACATGCTTGTCGCCTTAAGAGTAGCCCAGAAATACGACAAGGTTGCCACGGTTTTGCCAGATAGAGCAGAACGCTATCTGAGTATGAGTCTGTTGAAATACTGAATTCTCTGTGTCGTGAGCAACACTGGCACAGCTCAGCAACGGATGGTTTAAGCAGCCGAGTTGGGGTTGTCAAGTTGCTGCCGTTGCATAATACAGCCGTTTGTTAAATCGGCAGCAGCCATTATTCACTGCCATCGCCCTCTCTCCTGATAGACCTGGACAAACCTCTCGATAGAACGATCATAGGTCTTCTCCACATCATCAGGGAAAAAGCAGGCCGGCAGCTCACCCATCTGCCAATGATATCTTATGCATTCGCAGCAAATGCCCTTCCTGTCGCAGGACTCGTAGCTGCAGTTGCATTTTGTTTTGTTTAGCTCAAGGGTACACTCTCTCATATTCGATCTCCTTCAACAATTGTCTTGCTCAATGCTCTTCCCTTCATCCAATCGTCTATCCGTTCGTCGCCTATTTGCCCTTCATGAGGAGGCAACCTCTCGATTTCTTCCCTACGTCGTATGTTAGCTTATCCACCATGTTTTTGCCCGCAAGCTGAGATGATACCATGGGACGAGGATAGAAAAACATAACACTGTACTTCTCTTCCTCATCGTTTATGACGTGAGGTAGCTCGCAAAAGAGTGCTGCAGGGTCTAGGCTGATTTGTGTGGGAAAACGATAAGGGGGTGAGAACGCTGGAGCAGGGAGAATAAAGGAAAGGAGGGCTTAGCACCGATGGCAAAGAACCAGGAAAACCATATCACGATTCTGCTGGGCCTTGAAGGAAATGAGGTGGGAAAGGCGATTGAACAGGAAGGGGATAATAGTACAGGTGGGGATCGACTTAACCAAGCCATGCTGCCTACGTTGCGAGTCAGCAAGTTACACGGGCATAGGAGAGCGGAAAAGAGGAAGGTGCTCTACGGGTGGAGACAAGGCAAGAAGATTTGAATTGAGATTGCTCGTCATCGCTGGCGGTCCCGCGATTGCGGTATTCCTTCACCGAAGGTATAGAACTTGTGCCTCCCCATTTGAGGTTGACTAAGCAGGCCGAAGCGGAAGCTTTGTGGCAGCTCAAGGCTCGGAGCTTCAGCCAAGTAGCGAAAGAGCTAGGGACAAGCGTAACACTTTGCGGCGGCTTCTGGAAAGGGAAATAGATGAAGAGGAGGTATTCCTGGGGATTGATGAGCACGGCTTAGCCATCAGGATATGCTGCACATGCATGAGGCCAGGAAGGTAGAACTAGATGTGCTAAGCACGAATAAGGTCAACATGCCCAAGAAGACAGTCTTCGTAAGCGGGGAGAGGCTAAATGAAGAGCGAAGAGATACGGTAGCTGAACTTCTTATGAGGCATTGCAGCCTTAAGGGATTCTACTGGGCTGAAGAG
>JAUVWD010000027.1 GCA_030604285.1 Chloroflexota bacterium | reverse complement strand
TTGCCACTGAGTTGTTTCAAAAAGGCATACTATCTAAGTCGGACACAGATGGCCTGGAACTTAACTGGGGAGATGAGCAACTGATGTTCGAACTTATGAGGAAGATAACTTATCGAGAAGGCTTTGGAGACCTCCTTGCTGATGGCCCCGTCGAGATGGCGCGAAGAATAGGGAGGGATTCTGAGCACTATTTGACCACCACCAGAGGGTTAGAGACAACTTCTCGAGACCCAAGGTGCAGATTTGATGTATGGTCTTTTGGATATTTGGTGAATGCTCGGGGAGGAGACCATATGGGTGTACAGTCGCCTATAGAAAACCTGCGAAAATCAGCTCCTGAGGGGGAATACTCCTACGAATTCAGTGCACCTGAAAAAGCCGTGGCCAAAGTTGACATCCTTGATGATTGGAAAGAGAAAACATTTGACTTCAAAAATGGTACCGTTAGCATTCCCCATATGGCAGCTTGGTCTCAAGACTTAGTGAATATTGTAAACGCCGCTGGTACATGCATAAGGCCACCAATTCTCTGGTCCTTGGGCCCAACTATCTATGCAAGACTTCTGACCACTCTCACCGGCATCGAATTCTCACCTGAGGATGTTAGAAAAGCAGGAGAGAGGATAACCAATATTCAGAGAATCTTTGATTTCAAGGCAGGAGAAAAAAGGGAGAACATCAAGTTTGCTCCAAAATTCTATAATACACCTATCAAAGGAAGACAATTAGACGAGGATAAAGTAAACGAAGTATTGGATCAATACTATGAAGTCCGCAATTGGGACCCAACAACAGCACTACCTAGAGAGGAAAAACTAAAGGAATTGAATCTGGATAGGTTCGCCTGGAGCAAAGTCAGTTAACTATAGATCCTCGAGCTGGCTTTTGTTTTCATCGATGAGTCTCAGATGCTCGGGCTCGAGCTCGGCTAATTGTGAAGCCTCGTGGTCAATTTCGTATGGCTCCCCGACGCAGATTTTCCCATACTCCTCCACCCTCCCTTTTGCTGGATCATCGGTATAGAAAAGCTTCTGACGAGCTTCGACGATGCCCAGGTCAAAAGGCATCGTGAAGTAGAGGTCAGCAAGCACCCTTTCTATACCTAGTTCGTATAAAGCTCCCCAACCACCTGGTTTACCCTTTCGGTATTTGGTCACTGGAAGGAGACTCAGAAGGTTTGCTATGCTCAGATGGGCGGTACGACACACCTTGAAAGGGCTCACGCTAATGAGGAAGTCACTGCGTAAGACTACATTAGGTATCCAAAAGTTGGGCACAGCGAGGAACTGCGACAGGGGATTCTCCACTTCTACAAAGATGGAATCTCTTATGTCAAGCATCAGTACATGACGGAAATCGTATCCCAACGCCTGATATATTGGGTAGATCGATTCTCCGCTGGGAGTTCCATCAGCAATGATGATATCCGCATTGCTGACTTTCCTAATCCCTTCGACAATAGTGTTCAGGATCTCAGGGCTAGTAGTCACGGGATATGGCAAGGAGTAGCCGGCACAAGGTTTGATCAGGACGCGCCTCACGGTGGAAAGCTGAGGCGGCGGTGCAAAAACAAACTCAGAATCTTTGAAAATCATTGCTTTCCAGCCTGTGGATTTTGCCTAGTGCTTGATTTCGCTGGCTACAAAGCTGGTTCCAAGACAGCGATTTCACTAGCAGCCGGGAGGTTTTCTAATTCGACCTCCGCTTCGCTAGAATCCAGCTTTCTTACATTTTTCTTGCCTTTTAGAAAGTCAGCAACGCTGGCTATAGGAAAAGCACACTTCGCCGTCCTGAAATGCATTGGGATAATTAGCTTCGGGTTTAGTTGATCACATACTCGGCCGGCCTCGGCAGCATCAATGGTGACAGAGCCACCTACGGGAATAAACAACACGTCTACATCACCAATCTCGTCGATCTGAGATTGGCTAAGCATATGTCCTAGATCACCCAAGTGGCAGAGCTTTATGTCATCCACGGTGAAACAAAAGACAATATTGGCCCCCCTAAGCTTACCCTTGGAGGCATCATGATAAGTAGCAATGCCCTTAAACAGAATTCCCTTGGCAGTTTTTGCCCCACTGCCTTTAACTATTTCTGGCTTCCCTTGGACTGCTGAAACGTTATTGTGGTCGGCATGGTCGTGGCTCACCAAGACAATATCGGCAGCCTCCCTGATTGGGGAATAGTTGATGCCTCCACCGACACCATAAGGATCGGTAATTATTCTTACCCCCCTCTCAGAAGTAATCAAAAAGCAAGCATGGCCTAACCACTTTACAATCACATAATCCTCTCTCGGTTAGCTAAGGATAAAGCTAACTCAACCAAAGTTCTTACACCAACCCCAGTGGCCCCCTTCACCATATAGCCACTCTCTTTGCTGCTAAGTGAGGTGCCAGCTATATCAATGTGCACCCAAGGGGTATTATCAACAAATTCGCTCAAGAAAAGGGCAGCAGTTATAGCTCCTCCGTATTTATTGCCGGTATTCTTAACGTCGGCAATTTCACTTTTGTTTTGCTGCTTATATTCCTCAGGCATAGGCATCTGCCATAGCTTTTCCCCAGACTTGTCGGCTGCTTTAATGACCTCGTTCAATAGCTCCTGATTGTTAGTGAAGGCCCCGCTATAGCCGTTGCCTAAAGCAACTCGACATGCTCCAGTTAAGGTAGCTAAATCCACCAAGGGGGACAAGCCTTGTTTCACGGCATAGCTCAAGGCATCGGCTAGGATAAGCCTTCCTTCGGCATCGGTGCTTATCACCTCTATTGTCTTGCCATTCATCGCCTTCAATATGTCTCCGGGCTTCAAGGCAGTACCACTGGGCAAATTCTCGGTAGCCGGGACAACAGCAGTAACGTTAAGCTTGGGGTTCAATTGAACGATCGCGCTCAGTGCTGCTATACCTGCAGCACCACCCGCCATATCGTCTTTCATGTCGCCCATGGCCTCCGACGGCTTGATGGAAATGCCCCCAGAATCGAAAGTTATGCCTTTGCCGAGAAAGCCAACAGCTTTTTCAGAACGCTCGTCTCCCTTATAACTGAGAGTTATCAGTTTTGGTGCTTCCTTGCTTCCCCTAGCCACTCCCAGAAGTGCCCCCATCCCCATTGCTTCCATGTCCTCTAAGTCAAAAACGTTGAGCTCCAAGCTATGCTTGTCAGCTATTTCCTTGGCTATGTCAGCCATTCGACTAGGCGTCATATAGTTAGCCGGCTCATTGACCATGTCACGAGCTAGACAAGTAGCTTCTGCCATTATTCTCCCTTTACGAACGCCACGCTCGACCACCGGAATCTCACTCTGCTCCCTCCCCACTATTAGCATTTCCGCAATATCCTCATAATCCGGCTTCTTATATCTGCTGAAGTTATAGAGGCCGAGGACAGCGCCCTCCGCTATTGCTTCGCCTGATGCTTCAGGCTCAACCCCTCCCACTCCGGCACCATGAAGTATTGTAGCTATCCTATGACAATTTAGCTTTCGTAAGGAGCGGCAGAATCCCCCCGCTACCCCACGAATCTTGTCTAGATTGAAATCCCGCTGTTTACCCAAGCCGGCAACAGCAATCATCCTCGCCGGCAACTTACCAAGCGTGTGAACTATGCCAACCTCTCCAAATTTGCCCTTGAACTCGCCTTTGCCCATAAGACTGCTAATAGCTCCACCTAGCGCTTTATCTACAGCGGCAGAAGCACCGCCAAGCTGCTCCACCCCTTCGAAGAGATTCACCACAATGGCATCAGCGTCAATCTGAGTTATGTCACCAGTTACAACTCTAACTTCCAACTCCACCTTCCCAAAATATGTAACTCCAATGAGTTTGCCGTAATTTTAGCTCATTTGAACGCAGAACGGAAGGGATTTGAGAAAAGCTTAGTTATTTCCTTGTTGCCCGGACAATCTTGTCAATCGCCACATTGATATCCCGTGAAGTATCGACAACGAAATGGTTGCGAGGAATCTTCTCTTTCCGAAACTTCATCCTCTGGTGCACTTCCCAACCTGCTCGTGATTTGTCCTCCAGATCAATGCCGCGTTCACGACCAAGAAGGCGTTCTTCAACCACCTCTGGAGGAGCCTCAATGCTAACCAAGATGAGCTTTGCTCCCGCTTTGTCACAAACATGGTAAAGGGGCTCCCTATGTCGCTCCAACAAGTTTGTGGCATCGAAAATGATCGGTATCCCCATTTTCAAAAGCTCCTCGATCAGAGCATGACAAGCAGGGAAAAGCTGCTTATTTTCATTGTCATCATACTTCGGCTGGAGAAACAGAGTTTGGCGCAAAGAATCACTGGATAGAACAAGGTAATCTAGCCTGTCAGCCAACTTGCGGCAGAAAAAAGACTTTCCTGTCCCGGGCAAACCGCTAACTACGATAAGCGGAGGCTCTATCTGAGGCGAGGGCAAAGAACTCAGACTCCGTGTTAAGCTCTCCACATCTTCTTTGAGTTTGTTATCTGCCACTGTCCCCAGTTCCCTATTTACAATAATGTGGCCTAGAGCTTATGTCAAGGCTTGACAGGAAATTTGTATTGCAGCCACAAATATGCTAGCATTACGCAACCTTTAAATCAGTCCAGTGAGGCTGGCAAGGGAAAATATGCCAGACAGAAAAGACCTTAGAGAAGCCCGGCGTAAGACTTCCTGCCAGTTTTGTGGCAGGAGGTTTTTTGGTGCCTGAAAAAGTCCTCATGACCTCGGAGGACATAAGGCGAGCCTTAGCTCGTATTGCCCACGAGATCATAGAAAAAAACAAAGGTGCTAAAGATGTAGTGCTCGTGGGCATGTGGACTCGAGGAGTACCTTTAGCCAAACGCCTAGTCGAGATAATTCAAAGCTTCGAAGGGAGCTGCACCCCTCTGGGGTCTTTGGACATAGTCGCTTACCGTGACGATATCTCTTCGCTGGAAACAAAGCCAACAAGTCAAAACACTGATATTCCCACCGACATTACCGATAAGCAAGTGATATTAGTTGATGATGTCCTTTACACCGGGCGAAGCATTCGAGCAGCTATGGATGCCCTCATGGATTTAGGTCGTCCCAGATCCATTCAGTTGGCTGTGCTTATCGACCGTGGGCACCGAGAGCTTCCCATCAGAGCCGATTATGTAGGTAAGAACATGCCAAGCTCCAGAGATGAGGAGATACAGGTTCAACTGGAGGAAGTTGATGGCATAGATGTCGTAGCAATTGCAAGTCTGGCTAAAGGCTAAGCTTTCAGGGTGGAATTAAGAAGAGGCTACCGTGAGTCTAGTAAATAGAAGCTGTGTGACCATAGATGATTTATCCAATGGGGAAATCGAGGCACTGTTCTCCCTGGCAGACAAAATGTCGGACTCGATGAATGACCAGTCCCGGGTATGCCAGGGAAAGATCATGGCGAGCCTGTTTTTTGAGCCAAGCACCAGGACACGGCTGTCTTTCGAAGCCGCCATGCTCAGACTTGGCGGTCAAGTCATAAGCGCGGTTGATATAGGTGCCACTTCCCTAGCCAAAGGCGAAAGCATTGCTGATATGGCAAGAGTGGTCGGGAGTTATGCCGATATAATTGTCATCAGGCATCCCTGGGAGGGAGCAGCCAAAGTAGTTGCCGACTACGCTGGCATTCCAGTAATAAATGCCGGTGACGGAGGTCACGAACATCCGACGCAGGCCTTGTGCGATCTTTACACCATTAGGAAGGAGAGACAAACCATTAAAGGTCTGAAGATTGCTTTGTTTGGGGATCTGAAATACGGGCGAGCAGTACATTCCTTAACCTACGCACTGGCTAGGTTCGGTGCAATCATCCTTTTTCCCCCCAGTCCCGGGCTGGAGATGCCAGACAATGTTCTAAGCAAACTAACTACAGAATATAAGGGCAAGCTGATAAGGCTTGAGGCTCCGAACCAAGAAGTCAAAGGAAGATTCTTTCCCCTAGATGCCATATACATGACTCCAAGTAGCTCACATCAACTTGCAATGTTGCCTGACATTAGTATCCAAATCGAGCTGAAGAAGGCAGGAATTGATACCCTTTATGTCATCAGGCTTCAGAAAGAAAGACATGCGCCTACAGTAGAAGGCCAAAATCTGGAGAGGGACTATCCAGTGGTAGATAGAAAACTCCTTAAAGAAAAAGAGTTTAAGAGAACGCTTGTTATGCACCCATTACCCCGCATTGACGAACTGGCCTACGAGTTGGATGCTGACCCCAGGAGTATGTATTTCAAGCAGGCGGCTTACGGGGTGCCTGTCAGAATGGCACTCATAGCCCTCTTATTAGGAGCTAAGGAAGTTATGATTTCTAAAGAAGAAGATTCCTTCGTTCAGAAGGTAGATTATCCCATTTATGAGCGAGATTTTGGGGTCAGGTGTCTTAATTCAAACTGTGTGTCAAACCAGGAAACGGAAGCAAGGTATATGAGACCCGATTTCCGGATAATAAGCCTCGAGCCTTTGACGCTGAGGTGTATCTATTGCGAACATGAACTCCACCCTCAATATATTGCCAGTTCGGATTGGCACGAAGGGAAGTTGGAGAACAAGAAGTACCATAGCGCCGAAAGTCATTGGATCCGAAAAATCAAACCAGAGAATCTGATTATTTTTGGTTCGGAAAATGAAGCTCAAGCCAGGGGCTTCAATCCTAGTAAGTATGTTACCGTAGATCGCTAGAGGCATTTTCCAAGGCTATCATCGAAGCATGCTTGATGAGAACTGGTGCAAGCAATAATAGATAGCAAATCCCTCGCCTTGCTTATCCGCGGTGGTCATATAGTTGACCCTGGGCAAGACATGAACCGGGTTGGTGACCTGCTTGTCAACAAAGGCAAGATTGTGCGGTCGGGAGGGGAAATACTCATTCAGCCTGGGCAAGTGGTAATCGACGCCACAGGGCTGATGGTTTGTCCCGGGTTCGTAGACCTTCACTGCCATCTTCGTGAACCCGGCTTCGAAGATAAAGAAACTATCGCTACAGGAACAAAAGCAGCCGCTGCAGGCGGCTTCGCTACCGTTTGCTGTATGGCAAACACCAACCCACCACTCGATAACCAGATTGTTGTGGATTGGGTAAAACAAAAGGCGAGCAAAGAAGGCTCTGTGAATGTTCTTCCTATAGGCTGCGTCACTAAAGGCAGAAAGGGTGAGGAAATTTGTGACTTGGCCGAGCTAGCTCAAGCCGGGGTAATCGCCTTCAGCGATGATGGCAACGCCGTGTCCAGCTCACGAGTTATGCGCCATGCCCTAGACTGTTGCTATACATTAGGACTGCCCATAATAGACCATTGTGAAGACGAAGCATTGAGCAACGATGGAATAATAAACGAAGGCTGGGTATCTACTAAGCTAGGGTTGAAGGGCATCCCAGCAGCCGCTGAGGAGATTATGGTTGCTCGAGACGTGACTCTAGCCAAATTAACTGGAGCCAAGCTTCATATCGCCCATGTAAGCACTTGTGGTTCAGTGGAACTTATACGCCGAGCTAAAGAAAATGGGATTTCAGTGACCGCTGAGGTTACCCCCCATCATCTCACCTTGACTGAGGATAGGATTCTGGGCAAGAAATGGGACGAAAACAGCAATGTCATTGAGAGCGGAGCGAAGCAATCTCAATACGACACTAATGCAAAGGTCAACCCGCCCCTGCGAACCAGAGAGGATATAGAGTGTTTGATTCAAGGACTCAAAGATGGAGTGATTGATACCATTGCCACTGACCATGCGCCACATACTCTAGCAGACAAGAATTGTGAGCTAAAACTGGCCGCTTTTGGCATTAGCGG
>JAUVWD010000001.1 GCA_030604285.1 Chloroflexota bacterium | reverse complement strand
TACTCCAGGAGGGCTTCTAGATTCGACTGAGAGGATAGTACAAAAAATTATGAACGCCGATGTGCCTATCGTAGTCTACGTTTCTCCCAAAGGCGCCTGGGCTGCTTCAGCGGGAACTTTTATTACTCTGTCCGCACATATAGCCGCCATGACGCCAGGCACCACTATCGGGGCCGCTCATCCGGTAGCTGCTGGAGGACAAGAAATACCAGAAGACCAAATGAAAAAGATAGTCGAGTTCTCAGCTAAGTGGCTGGAGACCATTGCTGAGGAGCGTGGTCGCAATGTAGAAGAAGCCAGGCTGGCAGTAACAGAAAGCAAATCCTTCAGGGATAGTGAGGCACTGGAGTATAACCTTATTGACCTGCGAGCTGATAACTTGGAAAGCCTTATTTCCCAAATCAATGGCTGGAAAGTGACCTTAGCTAATGGCGAGGTGGTTACTATTGATACCACGGGCTACGAGACAACTGTTGATGAAATGAATGCCATTGAGAAGTTCTTGCAAGTTATCAGCGACCCCAATATTGCCTATATCTTGCTTAGCCTGGCCACTATAGGGCTAATCACAGAGATTTCCAGCCCAGGGCTAATTTTCCCCGGTGTATTTGGTGGTATTGCCCTAATTCTTGCTTTTTATTCTCTGGACGTGCTCAATGCCTACTGGGGAGGCATAGCACTTATATTACTTGCAATTGGGCTTTTTGTAGCCGAGTTCTTCACCTCTAGTTTTGGCTTATTGAGTGCTGGAGGAGCAGCCGCGCTGGTCTTTGGTTCCCTAATCTTGTTTAGCCATAGCCCAGGAGTCGAGGTGAATCGTGGGCTAATTGCCGGGGTCACAGTTGCAGTCGTCGCCTTCATCGTCTTTGTCATTGGCGCTATCGTTCGGGGCCAGAGAAGGCGTAAGGCCACCGGTGCTGAAGGAATGATTGGGAAAACGGCCATAGCCAAGACACCACTGGATCCCACCGGCACAGTCCTGGCTCAAGGCGAGCTATGGACAGCGATAGCGGAAAACGATAGAATAGCACCGGGTGAGGAGGTGACCATAACCAAAGTAGAGGAATTGAAGTTGTGGGTGACAAAAAGATCAAGAAAATAGGAAGGTAGCAATTATGGAAATAACACCCCTCATCATCATAGCTATAGTATGCGTCGCCGCCTTCATTGTTTTTGTCATTTACGCTATTGTTAAAGCACAAAGGCGAAGACTTGCTACCGGCACCGAGGAAATGATAGGAAAGGAAGTTGTGGCGCAAACAGCTCTCAACCCTAAAGGCACCGTTCTTGCCGAGGGCGAGCTGTGGACAGCCATTGCCAAGGGTAACAGAATAGAACCCGGAGAGGAGGTGATAATAACCAAAGTAGAAGGACTGAAATTGTGGGTAACCAAAAAATCCAAAGAAAAGGAGGGGGAATGAGCTGGATCATTTATTTTGTTATCGCAATAGTGGTAATAATGCTGCTTTCAGCAGCTATAAAAGTCGTTCAAGAGTATGAAAGAGGAGGCGTTTTCCGCCTCGGCAGATTCGTTGGCCTCAGAGGTCCAGGCCTTGTCATCATCATCCCTTTTATCGAGCGTATAAAAAAGATTGACCTTCGTGTAATCACCATGGATGTGCCACAGCAAGAATGCATGACTATGGACAATGTCACGGTTACCGTTGACGCTGTGATTTACTTCCGCGTAGTTGATGCCGCAGATGCTATTCTTAAGGTGCTCGATTACATCAAAGCAACCTCGCTGCTTGCCGCCACTACCTTAAGAAACGTTGTGGGGCAATCTGAATTAGACGAGCTGCTGGCCCACCGAGATAGACTCAATGAAAAGATCCAGGTAATGGTTGATGAAGGCACAAATCCCTGGGGCATAAAGGTGAGTATGGTAGAGGTTAAGGACGTGGAATTGCCGCAAACAATGCAACGAGCCATGGCAGCCCAGGCTGAGGCTGAGAGGGAGAGGCGAGCCAAGGTTGTTCATGCCGAGGGTGAATTTCAAGCAGCCCAAAAATTGGCTCAGGCAGCCCAGATTATCTCCACTGAGCCCGCAGCTCTACAACTTCGTTATCTTCAAACGGTGACCAGTATCGCTACAGAGCGAACAAACACCATAATCTTTCCCCTGCCCATAGATCTGCTCACTGCCTTCATGAGCAGAAGCAGTCCACAACCCAACCCACCGAAAGCTGAAGAGTGACCAAGCTTTCGTAGAATGGCAATTTCCTGGCCTGAGGCGTTAGGCATTGCAGCAGCCCACGTCGTAACGGCAATGCCTACTTGCTTCCGGGCGAGTGCTCCCCGGTAGTGCTGCGGAGGTGACCCAGGGGAAACTTGTTTTGCCCAGTGAACCCAATATCGTTCCTTATCGTCACTGCGCCCATGAGTAGAAACGGGCAAATGCGAAACAAAAATGAAACACAATGGCTGTGCCGCAAATCGAGGCAAGCTAACTCATTTGGGCCAGCCACATCCACAGTCAAAGCGTACTTCGCTGCATTAGACTTAGCTTATGCTGGTGACTTGCTTTCTTCAGGAATAGAAACGTGAGGGGCTGTCGCTGAACACCCTACGCCATCAGAGGAACCTTTTGCCTCCCTACGCAAATCAATCTCAAGAGCCCCCAAGCACCAGGAATTGTGAAGGCAAGAGTTTTGTGCTAAAATTCTCCGCTTAGATTTAGGAAGCTCCTAATAAGTGCCAGTAGTCATGGCAAGCTAAGAAAGAATGACACTAGAATATTGAGAGTCGGTTCACACGATATGTGGACGTATTCCCTAGACTTTGCGACACACAAAACGATTACTTGACTTCGTAAGGGAGGTAAGCATGGCAAGCAAAAATAAACAAGAATGGCGTGAAACTACTTTAGCTGCGACACTAAAGCGCGCCCCAGAGCGAAAGGATAAATTTGATACTATGTCGGGTGTAGAACTCGACACGGTCTATGCACCAGAAGACTTAGAGGGTTTCGATTATGCTAGAGACTTGGCCTATCCCGGCGAATATCCCTTCACTCGAGGTGTCCAGCCTAGTATGTACCGGGGTAGGGTGTGGACTATGCGGGAGTATAGCGGCTTTGGCACTGCCGAAGACACTAACCAGCGGTATCACTACCTTCTAGAGCAAGGACTAACAGCTTTGAGCGTTGCATTCCACTTGCCCACACAGATTGGATACGATTCAGATCATCCCTTAGCTAGAGGTGAGATAGGCAAAGTTGGTGTCGCTATAGAGACTCTCAGAGACATGGAAATCCTCTTTGAGGCTATCCCTCTGGACAAGGTAAGCACGTCGATGACCATAAACTCAACTTGTGCCCCTGTTCTTGCCATGTACATAGCTGTAGGCAAGAAACAGGGGGTTGCCCCGGCTGACCTCAATGGCACCGTTCAGAACGACATCCTTAAGGAATACATCGCCCGAGGTACATATATCTTCCCACCTCGCCCCTCAATGAGGTTGACCACTGATATAATCTCCTACTGCCGCAAAGAGGTTCCTCGGTGGAACAGCATCAGTGTCAGCGGATATCATATACGAGAGGCAGGTTCTACTGCCGCTCAAGAGATTGCCTTTACGCTGGCTAACGGCATAGCGTATGTGCAAGCACTTATTGATGTTGGGCTGGAGGTAGATTATTTCGCCCCAAGAATCTCCTTCTTCCAAAGCAGCCACCTTAACTTCTTTGAGGAAATAGCCAAATTTAGGGCTCTGCGTCGCCTGTGGGCAAAGATAATGAGAGAAAGATTCCAAGCTAAAGACCCACGCTCCTGGATGTTTCGTTTCCATACCCAAACTGCCGGTGTTAGCCTTACATCTCAACAGCCCTTGAACAACATCGTTAGAACAGCCTGGGAAGCTTTAGCAGCAGCCTTGGCAGGCACTCAATCATTGCATACCAACTCCTTCGATGAAGCCTATGCCACACCCTCTGAAGAAGCTGTAACTGCCGCAGTGCGCACTCAGCAGCTTCTAGCTTATGAAAGTGGCATTACCGACGTTGTTGATCCGCTTGGTGGATCCTACTATGTAGAATCACTTACCAGCAGACTCGAAAGGGAAGCCACCGGGTACATTGCCAAGGTCGATAGCTTGGGAGGCGCCATAGCAGCTATTGAGCAAGGTTACCAGCAGAGGGAAATTCAGGACGCCTCCTATCGCTACGTGAGGGAAACCGAGGAAGGTAGACGCATTGTGGTGGGAGTAAACGAGTTTGTTTCCCCCTTCCCCAAAATAACAGGCTTGCTCCGAGTCGATCCCGAGGTGGAGAGAAGACAAAAGGAGAGGACAGCCCAAGTAAAGAAGGAAAGAGACAATAGTAAGGTCGAGCAAACGCTTAAACGCTTAGAAGACCTAGCACGAGGCACGGATAATACCATGCCGGCTTTCCTCGAGTGCGTAGAAGCCTATGCTACTCTGGGCGAGATGTGCGACGTCTTGCGCAAGGTTTTCGGCACCCAGAAGGAATTCCTTGCCTTTTGAAAACCAAAGCCTACTTAAGGAGGTAGAGAATGGATTTCTCCCTAAATGAGGAACAGAGAATGTTTCAAGCGATGGCGCGTGACTTCGCCAAGCGAGAAATTGAGCCTCTAGCGGCTCAATGGGATGAGGAGGAGAAATTCCCCTATGAAGTCATAAAGAAGATGGCCGACGTTGGATTATGCGGGGTAGGATTGCCAGAGGAATATGGAGGGAGCGGAGACGACCTGCTTTCTGTCATACTTTCCGAGGAAATCGCACATGCCTCTGCTGGCTTAGCTGTCATAGTTTTCTGCAACGCCGGGCTGGCTGCCTACCCAGTTACCATGCACGGCACCGAGGAGCAGAAGGAGAGGTTTATTCCACGTACAGTTAAGGGAGCGATTTCAGCCTTTGGTTTGACTGAAGCAACGGCAGGCAGTGACCCGGCAGCCGTACAGACAGCATATGCGGAAAAAGACGATGGCTATGTTCTCAATGGAACTAAAACCTTTATAACCAACGGGGCTGAAGCCGATTGGGTTGTTACTTTCGCTACCAAGGATAAATCTCTGGGACATCGCGGCATTAGCGCCTTTATTGTAGAAAGGGGCACGCCCGGTTTTTCTGTAGGCAAGCTGGAAAGAAAGACGGGAATACATCCCTCTTCAACAGCGGAACTGATCTTCGACAACTGCAGAATACCCAAAGAAAATCTAATAGGCGAGGAAGGAAGAGGATTCAGAATATCGCTAGAAGCTATAGACGCCAGCAGAGTCAGCGTTGGAGCTCAGGCGCTGGGCATTGCTCAGGCAGCCTTTGATGCTGCCGTTGATTATGCCAAGCAAAGGGAACAGTTTGGGCAAGTTATCGCCAAATTCCAGGCGATTCAATGGATGATTGCTGATATGGCCACTGAAATCGATGCAGCCCGAATGCTGACTTATAGGGCAGCCTGGCTAATGACCAGAAAAGAGCCCTATCTCAAAGAGGCAGCTATGGCAAAGCTCTTCGCCAGCGAAGTAGCTCATAGAGTCTGTCATAAAGCGGTTCAGATTTTCGGTGGCTACGGTTATACCAAAGATTTTGCGGTAGAGCGCTATGCTCGAGACCAAAGAATAACTGAACTCTATGAAGGAACCTCAGAGATGCAGAGATGGACTATTGCACGCCAAGTATTAGGCGTGAAGTAAAGGAGGTGAAATGGCCAACAGAATTGCACACATCGCGATTTTAGTCAGCAATTTGGATGAAGCACTTAAACTATATGAAGACTTATTCGGTGCCAAACTCGATAAAAGTAAGACTGTCTCTGAACAAGGGGTAAAGGCAGCTATCCTTTCCCTGGCCGACGGGGCTAAACTCGAACTTCTGGAGCCACTCCCTGACAGCAACATGGCCAGAATGCTGGAGAAAAGGGGCGAGGGCCTCCATCACATCGCATTCGAAGTTGATGATGTTGATCAGGAGCTTACGCGCCTATCTGAAAAAGGTGTGGAATTAATTGACAAGAAATCGCGGCCCGGTGTAGAGGGAATGGTTGCTTTCATTCACCCTAAATCTATTAGGGGAGTGCTCACTGAGCTCTGTCAAGAAGATTAAGGAGGGAACCAGGCGATGGCAAAAGATAGAATCCGTGTTCTAGTGGCTAAACCAGGTTTGGATGGGCATGACCGTGGTGCTAAAGTAGTGGCTAGGGCTCTTCGTGATGCCGGCATGGAGGTGATTTATACCGGAATCCGCCAGACTCCTGAGATGATCGTTCAGTCAGCGGTTCAAGAAGATGTGGACGTCGTCGGCTTAAGCGTACTATCGGGAGCCCACATGGAGCTCTTCCCCCTGATCATAGAAGGCCTTAAACAGAAAGGAAAGGGAGATGCATTGGTTGTCGCCGGCGGCATAATACCCGATGATGATATTCCAACCTTAAAACAGATGGGCGTAAAAGCTGCTTTTGGCCCCGGCACCCCCACCAGCGATATTGTGGCTTTTATCAAGAAAGAATTAGGTGCTGGGTAACATTCGCAGCTAGGTCAAGTTCTAGCTACCCCGATAAGCTCAGTCAAATTTTCAATTGCGCGTTCCCTCATAAGGTGCTCTATCCCCTCCAGTATATCGAGGGCAGCACGAGGGTTAGTCAAAGTGGCGGTGCCAACTTGTATCGCACTGGCACCGCCTACGATGAACTCCAGGGCATTACTAGCGCAAGAAATGCCACCGCAACCTATCACCGGAATATGTACCGCCTTAGCAACATCACACACCATACGAAGAGCTATAGGCTTGATGGCGGGACCAGAAAGACCACCACTAATAGCCCTCAAATGGTTTTTGTGTTTATTAATATCAATCGCCAAGCCCTTCACCGTATTAATCAAACATAGAGCATCAGCCCCAGCTCCCTCCACTGCCAAAGCGATTTCCACAACGTCAGTAACGTTAGGACTCAATTTCACAACAATGGGCAGGCTGGTCACAGCTTTGACTCCCGCGGTAACTTCAGCAGCAAGACGAGGATCTACGCCAAACTCCAGCCCTCCTGCCGCCACATTGGGACAACTGATGTTTAACTCAATGCCACTTACTCCAGCTACTCCCTCCAGCCTAGTCGCTATTTCGACGTATTCGCTTTTGCTTTCCCCAACAATATTTACGATGACAGGGACACGCCAGCTCGCCCATATAGGCGCCTTATCCTTAACCACAGCATCAACTCCGATATTCTCCAAGCCCACGGAATTCAGCAGTCCGTGGCTCGTTTCTACCAGCCGGGGTTGAGGATTCCCCTGTCTAGGCAGAAGGGTAGTCCCCTTGCAAACGACAGCCCCTAACCTTTGAATATCAACAAGCTCGCTATACTCCACGCCATAGCCAAAAGTGCCAGAAGCCGTCATTACCGGATTGGCTAGAACCAGTCCCTTAGGGTGCTGCGGGGCTAATTGAATTGAAAGGTCCACGACGCAGATATCATCCTTCGAGGGCAATCACTATAATCATTGCTCTTACCATTATAGCAAGATGGGTTGCAAATAAGCAGCGCCAGCCTTTCAATAGTCTTTTACAAAACTTGAGATATGCTAAAATTTAACAGGCAATAGAATGCGGTGTAGGAGCTATGGTCTGCATCATTCGCCCTATGAAGCAGAAAGACATTGCCCAGGTAGCTGAGATAGACCGTGAAGCTTTCCCAAGCAACTGGTCCTCTTTCTCCTATATGTCTTACACCCAGGAACTGGGCAATCCACTAGCTTACTATATAGTAGCCTGTGCGCAAGAACGAGCTAAAACACAAGACGCTGGTAACACCCTTAAGAGAAAACTGGGGTCCGTTAAGCAGTTTCTCAGTCGTAAGCCCTCTCCTGGCGAGAAAGAGTACGACGCTGATGAAGACTATGTCGTTGGCTTTGCTGGCCTAAGGGTAATACTGAAAGAGGCACATCTTGTTAGTATTGCCACAAGAGATGAGTATCGCGGTCAAGGGATAGGAGAAAGGTTGCTTATCTCAGTGATCGAATTAGCCGCAAAGCTAAGTGCCAGCATAATAGCCTTAGAGGCACGGGTCTCTAACAAGGGAGCACAGGCGCTGTACAAAAAATATGGCTTCCGAGAGGTAGGAATACGCCGTGCTTACTACTCAGATGACGGTGAAGACGCGGTGCTTATGGAAGTAAATACCATCGCTTTGGCTTCTTTCCAATCAAATCTTCAGCGACTGAAGCAGGCCCATAGCAAAAAATGGACCCATAAGTTCTATAGTAGTTGGTAGGTTCGGTTAACCCGTTTTCATCCAAGGTGGGCCATCTCAGACAGTCCCCCAAGTTTTCTTTGAGAAGAAGCAGTTCACTCCAGCTTGCCGTTTAATAGGAAACCATCAACAAGCTGGCGAAGACTGTGCTGTGTTGGTGTACTCGAGCAAATCTGACCATTGGGACTAGACCCGTGCTGTGTTCTCCTAATCTCGGGGTAACACTGGTCCAAAAGGCCTCTTTTTGTATCTCTGGTGGAGCTGAGGGGATTCGAACCCCTGACCTCCTCCGTGCAAAGGAGGCGCTCTCCCAATTGAGCTACAGCCCCAAGCGTCCGGCTATTATACCAAATCTTTCGGTCCCCTTGCTAAGTGCATGGCTATGACTCAAATCTACGACTCTTCAGTCGATCCCCTAGCCTATAGACCTGACGATGCGAATACGACCCGGGGTGATGCTTCAATCTTGCCCCGAATCTAACTGCACATCCAGTATTTTGATACAGTAGGCGGTGTGTTTAACTCGACCCTGAGTAAGGCAGGCATAGGTGAGAGGGTGTTATTTCATCCCTCTGATCATATCCCCAGTATTCATTCTGCTTGGGTGCGCTCAGCCAGGGGCTATGCCACCAACGACAGGCGACCTCGAGGGAATAACAGAAGCGGAAGCCAGCGACACCATTTTGAATTATTCACAGCAATCTCTCTGGACCGAGGAGAAATTCTCAGTAACGCTTGCTGACAAAGCTGGATTCGAGACTAGATCAATTGAGGAGCGGAGCAATAACATGTCAACGTACGGTGAACGGGGCGAATATGGTCTCGAGGCAAATGTTGAATCTAATGAAGGGAGGAAATCAACTGCGCTAGTATGCAAAGTCTGCGAAACAACGTCAAAAAGTGGAAACAGCTGTCATTTACGTTCAAATGGCCATTAAAGCCTCTCGGGCGAGATTCTATTGATGACAGCTTTAAGAAATCAGAAAACGGACTTTCTTAGGTAGGAAATGTCGAGGGTGTCTGAACAACCATTGGCCTTAGATTTCCTGCCTCCATTGGCCACTGCCATGCACATGTTTGGCGGGAGCTTTCTACTTGGGGTGCAGAAATAACCTTTGAAGGCCAGAAAATGAAACTCACAGTTGTTTATGACGATGAGGTGAAGAGGGAGGGGTTATGGAGAGGCTACGGATTTTCTTGTTTCATAGAAGCTGAAAATATGCCATCTGTTCTGTTCGATGCAGGCGGCGATAGCCCTACATTGCTACATAATATGAAAGAACTGAATATAGACCCAAAGGATATAGGCATAATAGTGATCTCACACGCACATGGAGACCACGCTGGAGGGCTTTCTGGAATTCTCGAACTAAATGAAACGGCTGAACTTTACCTCCCAAGCTCATTTGGGAGGGTGCGTCTCGGCGGGAGGATAATCACGGTTAAGGCTGCCATTCAAATTTGTGAAGATGTCTTCTCAACTGGCGAGCTTATGGGAATAGAGCAGTCTTTGGCGCTGAAGACTGATAAGGGAGTTTCTGTGATAACCGGATGCTCTCACCCAGGAGTAGCGAACATCCTAAAGGCTGCCTCAGAATTTGGAAAGATATATGGAATCCTTGGCGGATTTCACGGATTCCGTGAGTTCAAGGCGTTGGAAAGCTTATCCTTGATTTATCCATGTCATTGCACGGCATATAAGAGGGAAATTAGAGACCTGTACCCAGACCGAGCCTTGGAATGTGGGGCAGGGCTGGTAGTCGAACTGTAGCTGCTAACGCTCTCCGAATATCTTGCTTCCTATTCTGACTATATTTGCGCCTTCCTCTATAGCGACTCTATAAGAATTCGTCATCCCCATGGAAAGATATTTCATCTCTACATTGGGCAAATTAAGTTCTCTAATCCTTTCGAATATCTTCCTTGTCTGCACAAAATATGGCCTTGAATCTTCAGGGTTCCCAAACCGTGGGCCCATGGTCATGAGACCCGTCACCTTAATATTCTTGAAAGTGGAAATCTGTCTTATCAAAGGTTCAACATCGTCCGGAAATACCCCTGATTTCTGTGGCTCCCCGCCGCTATTCACCTCGATCAATACAGGCATTACTTTACCAATCTGAGCACATCTCTTATTGATTTCGCCAGCTATTTCCGCAGAATCAACAGTCTCTATCATGTCAAACATTCCCACCATTTTCCCCCTAACATTGTGTTTCTGAAGGGTGCCAATGAAGTGCCATTCCGCCTTGTTTCCCACCACCTCATAGGCTCTTCTTGCTTCTTGGACATAGTTTTCTCCGATGATTTTCACCCCTGCCTCAACCACCCCCAAGACTTCTTCAGGTGTTCTTGTTTTTGCTGCCGCTACCAATTGAACTTCGCATGGCAATTCAGCTAATATTCTCTTGACATTCTCTTCAATCATCCTAACGAACCGCTAGCCCCGAAATTCACATTTGCCTTGAGCATACCTTCTGAAGAATCATACCTCTATGTCTTGTTGGGACTCAATAGCATAATCCAGACTTCCGCGTTTTACAAAAAAAACTAAGCTCGAAACTGGAAAATAAGTCGTAAATCAGCAATACTTAATATAGGAGGCAAGGATGGACAAAGACTACTATAAGATCTTGGGACTACCTAGAAATGCTTCCCAAGAGAAGATCAAAAAGGCGTATAGAAAGCTCGCTATGCAGTATCACCCGGATCGCAATCAGGGGAATGAGAAGTGGGCTAATGAGAAGTTCAAGGAGATAAATGAAGCCTACGGAGTTCTGGGTGACCCAGAGAAAAGAAACCAATACGACCAATTTGGCACAGTTGGCAACGTAGGCGACATTTTTGGCAGCCCCTTCACCAAGACCACCTTTGAAGATTTGATGAAGGACTTTGGCGGAGCTGGTCTTGGATACGACTTTCTCGATGATATTTTCGGTGAATCGTTGAAGGGGAGAGGCTTCTCCTTCAAAATCTACGGTACGCCGGGGCGAAGAAGCTCTCAGAGTCGGCCAGGAGGCAGAATCAACCTTGACGAGCTGTTTGCTCAGGCTCAGAGAGCTCAGCGACAAGATGTCCGCTACCAACTTACAATCAATGAAAAACAGGCCTTGGAGGGAACGAAGAAGAGATTAACCAGAAAAGGGAAAAAACTAGAAGTGCGCATCCCCTCAGGAGTGAGAACTGGCAGCGTGGTCAAACTGACCAATGCCCGCCAGGTAACCGATGGCCAGCCAGGAGACATTCTGATTCAAATAAAAGTGAAATGAAGGTCATCTAAATCTGCATCTTTGCTTACGTCCTTTTGAGGTAAGCAACCGCTCTGAGCGACTTCTCAAGAGCACTATGTTTCAGCCCGTCACTCTATGACGCTACCGGAATCTTTCAATGGCTAATTTCAGTCGGATTCCACGGGTTCTCTCACCGTTTATCAACCGCCGACCGGCAGAAATTGACAGCATCCAGTTTAGCAAAGCGCAAAAGTGGTTGGATTTGAGGAAGAAAGATATGATACATTCTCACCTGAAGCTTCTAGGACTGCGGTGTTGACTAAAGGCGGAAGTGCGTTTATAATCTTGCTTACAGGGAACATCCACTGAAGATTGGAGCACAGGATGCCTACGGGATTTGAGAGGTTTTCGGACAGAGCTCGCAAAGTACTGACCGTAGCCCAGGGAGAAGCGCAGCGGTTAGGGCACAGTTATATTGACACTGAGCACATATTATTGGGATTGGTCGGGGTAGACGCGGGTGTTGCGGCTAAAGTTTTGACCAACTTGGGTGTCCCACTGAACAAGGTGCGAGCCTCGGTAGAGTTTGTCGTTGGGAAAGGGGAGAAACAGACTATTAGTGGTGAGGTGGGACTTGCTCCTCGGGCCAAAAAAGTAATCGAGCTTGCTGTTGATGAGGCGCGCCATCTTAGTTCGAGCTACATAGGCACGGAACATCTTTTGCTTGGCTTACTTCGTGAGGGGGAAGGAGTAGCATGTGGGGTTTTGGAGAGTTTTGGTATCACTGTAGACCGGGTGCGCAACGAGGCTAGTCGAGTTGTTAAGCAAGATGGCGCCCGTTCTCGTGCTCTTAGCCACAGTACTTCGCGTACGCCAACTCTGGATCAAGTGGGCACGGATTTGACTGCTCTAGCCCGGTCGGAGAAGCTCGATCCTATTATCGGGCGTAAGAAGGAAATTGAACGAGTGACGCAGATACTCAGTCGTCGCACCAAGAACAACCCCGCGCTCATAGGGGAACCAGGAATTGGCAAGACGGCTATCGTGGAAGGACTAGCGCAACATATTGTGGCTGAACAGGTTCCTGAAGTGCTGCAGGGGAAACGGATAATCGCCTTGGATATAGGAGCTCTGGTGGCTGGGACAAAGTATCGCGGTGAATTCGAGGAGAGGCTGAAGAGAGTGATCGAGGAGGATAAGGCTGCCGGGAATATTATTCTCTTCATAGATGAAATGCAGACCATCGTAGGTGCAGGGGCCGCTGAAGGTGCTGTTGATGCTGCTAACATCTTAAAGCCTTCGCTGTCGCGTGGTGAAATACAATGTATCGGTGCTACTACTTTGGATGACTACCGCAAACACGTAGAAAAAGACCCAGCTTTGGAAAGACGTTTTCAGCCAGTTTTGGTAACTGAGCCCACTATACAAGAGACTTTGGAAATATTGCGAGGCATTAAGCATAGATATGAGGAATTCCATCGCCTTACAATAAGTGATGAAGCTTTACAGGTGGCTGCTTCTTTGGCTGCTAGGTATATAGCAGATCGTTTTCTGCCTGATAAAGCCATTGATTTAGTGGACGAAGCTAGTTCCCGTGTGCGCATCAGGCATAGCAGCACGTCTATGGGCTTGGCTGAGGCAAGGCGAGCTTTGGAAAGCTTGCGTAAGGAGAAGGAAGGGGCTATCGCCTCTCAACAATATGAGTATGCCAGCGAGTTGCGTGACCGGGAACTTCAGTTGATGGATAAGGTTACCAAGCTGGAACAGGAACGAGCAGTAGAGCAAGAAGAAGAGAAGCCAATAGTCACCCAAGAGGACATTGCTGTGGTAGTTAGCATGTGGACAGGGGTTCCAGTGGTGCAACTCACGACTGACGAAACTAGTCGCCTTCTTCAAATGGAGGAGGCTTTGCATCGTCGAATAATTGGGCAAGATGAGGCTATAAATATTGTGGCTAAAGCGGTCAGAAGAGCTCGAGCTGGCCTAAAAGATCCTGGTCGCCCCATCGGTAATTTCATATTCTTAGGCCCGACCGGTGTAGGTAAAACGGAGCTGGTGAAAGCCTTAGCAGAATTTATGTTTGGTAGTGAAGATGCTTTGGTCAGGCTCGACATGTCGGAGTTTATGGAGCGTCACACTGTATCTCGCTTGGTTGGAGCACCGCCAGGGTACATTGGCTATGAGGAAGGTGGCCAGCTAACTGAGGCAGTGAGGCGGAAACCCTATTCATGTATTCTCCTCGACGAAATCGAGAAGGCGCATTACGATGTATTCAATATCTTGCTCCAGATATTCGATGATGGTCATTTGACTGATGCAAAGGGGCGCCGTGTTGATTTCCGCAACAGCATTATAGCTATGACCAGTAATATTGGTGCCGAGCTTATTAAGCGCGAGATGAGCATCGGTTTTGCCAGTCATACCGATACTAAAGGGAAGCAACAAATGGAGTATGAAAAGATGAAGGAGAAGGTGCTTGGGGAAGTGAAGAAAACCTTCCGCCCTGAATTTCTTAATCGCATTGACGCCACAGTCGTCTTTCATGCTCTGACTAAGGAACATATCCGTCAGATTGTTGACCTAATGCTTAATCAAGTCTCCATTCCTCTCAAGGAAAAGAATATCACTCTGGAAGTCACTGATGCAGCTAAGGATTTGTTGGTCAGCAAAGGTTATGACCCTGTCTTCGGAGCTCGTCCCCTACGCCGTGTGATCCAAAATACAGTTGAGGACCAGCTTTCTGAAGCTTTGCTCCGAGGTGAGTTCTTGCCTGGAGATATTGCAGTTGTGGATTGTGATGAGGAAACGATTGTGATCCGTCCAGCGGCTGTGGGGATGGCATCGAGGGGGAATTGATAGGATTCGTTAAGGGCTGACAAGTTATTCACTGGTTTCTGGTATTAAGAAAGTGACATTTATCAACAAGAGGCTTGACGTGGCAATTAATAAGGTCTAGAGAGCTTCAAGAATGGCGCAAGAGTTAATAGAAGCACCGATGCCTGGCAAAATATTGAGCGTGGACGTGACTGTGGGCAACACCGTTGAGGAGGGTGCAATAATTTGTATTCTAGAAGCCATGAAAATGGAGAACCCCTTAGTGGCCCCGGTGACAGGCTCGGTGGTAGATGTAGGAGTTTCGCCGGGACAATTAGTCAAGACCGGTGATAAGATAGCCGTCATTGAGTATTAATTGCCTCCAATTATCTTACTAGATATTTGAAATCCAGTAATCGGGACAAACCCAAATATGTGTTTGTTTGTCAGCAATGTGGTAAAGAAAGTCTCAAGTGGTTAGGGCACTGCCCTAATTGCGGGGCATGGAATAGCTTTGTAGAGACCACAACCACTTTGTTTCGTCGCTCCTCTAGTTTGCTCTACTCTACAGGAAATGAACCCCGAGAGCTTTCCCATGTAGAGAAGATTGCTTTCCCCCGCCTCCACTCCGGGTTTAATGAAGTGAACCGAGTTCTTGGAGGCGGCTTGGTGCGTGGTTCGTTAGTACTTGTTGGGGGAGAGCCAGGAATAGGTAAATCTACTCTGTTACTTCAAATTTCAGCGGCCATGGCCGAGACTATTAGGCCCATTGCCTATATTTCGGGGGAGGAATCCATTGATCAAGTCAAACTCAGGGCTGAGCGCTTGAGCCTGGAGGGCAAAGGGCTTTACTTTCTTCCCGAAACTAACTTGTCCGCTGTCTTAGAGCATTTGGAACGACTCTCACCGAGCTTAGCAGTTGTTGATTCCATTCAGACTATGTATCTAGAAGACGTGTCTGGAGCGCCAGGCAGCATTGGTCAGGTGAGAGAATGTACTTTGAGGCTGGAGTATTGGGCGAAACGAAATAATGTGCCTATATTAATAACTGGGCATGTCACTAAAGAGGGAGCTATCGCAGGACCTGGAACCTTGGAGCATATCGTTGATGTGGTGCTTTACTTCGAGGGTGAACCATTTAGCAGCTACCGAGTGTTGCGAGGCGTGAAGAATCGCTTTGGCTCTACCAACGAGGTAGGCATATTCGAGATGGGCAATAGCGGGCTAACAGAAGTAGAGAACCCGTCTCAATTCTTCTTATCTCAATACAAGGATGGAGCTATTGGCTCAGTGGTGGTACCAACCCTCGAGGGAAGTCGCCCTTTGTTGGTGGAGATTCAAGCTTTGACCACTCCCAACAATTTTGGTCCGCCCAGGCGCACTGCTAATGGAGTTGATTTTAACCGGCTCCTCCTAATAACTGCTGTGCTCACCAAGCGTACCGGCCTGAAGCTTTTTAACCAAGATATTATAGTCAACGTGACTGGTGGCTTGAGGATCAGTGAGCCAGCAATTGATTTAGGAATTGCCACAGCCATTGCCTCTAGTTTCTATAGTAGTAAGCCAATCGCTGGTTTGGTTGTGCTGGGGGAAGTAGGCCTAAACGGGGAGCTCAGGCGGGTATCACAGATAGAGAGGCGAGTTACGGAAGCTGTCAGATTGGGGTTCAAATCCTGTGTCCTGCCTAAGCTTGAAACCAGACTTTCACTTGGCTATACAGATATTCAGCTAATTGAGGCTAGCTCTGTGGTTGAGGCTCTAAAGCTAGGACTTACCAAGAAGGTCGGGAGGATAAAGGAATGAAGTAGGAGCTATCATAGTTGCTGCCGGTAGGAGTAAGCGGATGGGCAACATAAATAAGATATTTGCTCCTCTTGGGGGCAAACCTTTGCTAGCTTGGTCAGTGGATATCTGCCAGAAATGCGACTTGGTTCAGCAAATAGTGGTTGTATTGAATGAGGCAAGTCTGGAGCTAGGGAAGAGATTAAAGGAGGCAAGAGGCTGGTCCAAAGCCACCATATCTCTTGGCGGCGCACGCCGACAAGATTCGGTGACGGAAGGATTACGCAAGCTAAAAGATTGCGACTGGGTTGTGATTCAGGATGGGGCTCGCCCCTTCCTGACTTTGGATTCCATCGCGACTGGCTTGAAAACTGCTATGGAGACTGGTGCTGCTATAGCCGCGGTGCCAGTTAAGGATGCCATAAAGCTCACTAATGGTGAAAGGCTGATTACGGAGACGCTTCACCGTGATAGGTTATGGGCAGCGCAAACTCCACAAGTTTTCAGATTTGATATAATCACTGAAGCATATAGGGGGCTTGTGGCGGAGCTTACTGATGATGCTGCTGCAGTTGAGCGCTTAGGGTACAGCGTAAGAATTTACACGGGTTCTTATGATAATATAAAAGTGACTACTCCAGAGGACCTGAAGGTAGCCGAGGTGATTGCTCAGGAGAAAAAGGAAATGCGTGTTGGCATTGGCTATGACGCTCACCCTCTGGTCCCAGGGCGTAGGTTGATCTTGGGGGGGGTGGAGCTGCCCTTTGATAAGGGGCTGCTGGGGCATAGCGATGCCGACGTAGCAAGTCACGCCATAATAGACGCTTTGCTTGGTGCCGCTTGTCTTGGCAATATTGGCACGTTATTTCCCCCTGAAGAGCCAAGGTACGAGCACGTTTCCAGCTTAGCTCTATTGTCGGAAGTTGGGGACTTGCTCAAAAGGGAAGGCTTTGGGATTGCTAATATCGACGTTACTATTATGGCGGGAAATCCCAGGATTTCCCCTTTCATCGAGGAGATGCGTTGCAGAGTCAGCCAAGCTTTGGGTATTGATTCAGCACAGGTAGCAATTAAGGCTAGCAGCAATAATGGCTTAGGGTTTGTTGGGAGGGAGGAGGGGATAGCTGCCCAGGCTGTGGCTTTAGTCCAGGAAGGGTGAAGTTCAAAGTGAGACTTCTGAAGAGTATTAGAAGGGACATACAAGCTGCTCTTGAGCATGACCCGGCAGCCAGGAATGCCTGGCAAGTTGTTTTTGTCTACCCCGGTTTTCATGCTCGCCAGTTCCATCGCATGGAGCATACCTTATGGAATTGGCATATTCCCGTGTTGCCTCGATTGATGGCCCATATCAGCCGCTTCCTCACTGGAATTGAGATCCACCCTGGAGCAAAAATCGGAGAGGGTTTTTTTATCGACCATGGTGTGGGAGTGGTTATCGGTGAGACGGCGGAGATTGGAGACGGTGTTTCTCTGTATCAAGGAGTCACTTTAGGTGGCACCAGCATGCAAAGGACAAAGCGCCACCCCACTTTAGGGAATAATGTGGTCATTGGAGCCGGTGCAAAAATAATCGGCGCTATTACCATTGGTGACAACAGCAAAATCGGAGCGGGCTCTGTGGTTACCAATTCAGTACCACCTCACGCTACTGTGGTTGGCGTTCCGGGACGGGTAGTTGAGATTCGCTACCCTGATACTGCCACTGTCGAGAAGTTACCTGACCCAGTTTGGGAGAAGCTTCAATATCTGGAAGCAGAGATTGCTGAGCTAGAAAAACGGTTGGCCGACCTAGGGAGTGCTAGATTTGCTGAAGAAGCTAGGGCAGTTGTTGACCCTCCAGCCCAGGAGGCAAAGGATGAAGGTATTTAATACTCTGACCAGGAAAAAGGAAGAATTTTGCCCCCGAAACGAGGTAGTGACCATGTACGTCTGTGGGATTACTGCTTATGATGAATGCCATATCGGGCATGCTATGAGTTATATTGTCTTTGATGTCATCAGGCGTTATCTGGAATTTAGGGGCTACAAGGTCAAGTATGTGCAAAACTTCACCGATATTGATGACAAGATAATAAATCGTGCCACACAGGTAGGAGTGACAGCATCAGAGCTAGCTAATAAATATGTTGCCCAGTACTTTTATGATATGGATGCCTTGAATGTGAAGCGCGCTAACATCTACCCCAAGGCAACTGAAGAAATACCCAAAATTATCGAGATCATAGAAAGCCTTATTGATAAAGGCTACGCCTACGAGTCTGAGGGGAGCGTCTATTTTCGCGTCAGGAATTTTCCCGGCTACGGCAAGCTGAGTCATCAGAATCTGGCAGAAATGGTCTCCAGCCTCAGCAGCGATGAAGCGGGGAAAGAATATCCCTTGGATTTTGCCCTATGGAAAGAAGCCAAGCCGGGCGAGCCCTTCTGGGATAGCCCTTGGGGGAGGGGTAGGCCTGGGTGGCATATAGAATGTAGCGCTATGGCATTAAAGTACCTCAGGGATAGCATCGACATTCATGGTGGTGGGCAGGATCTCATTTTTCCACACCATGAGAATGAGATAGCTCAATCGGAAAGCTTCACCGGGGTTGCCCCCTTTGTTCGATACTGGCTACATAATGGGCTGATGCAATTGGGTGAGCAGAAAGTGAGCAAATCTACAGGTAATTTAGTAACGGTAAAAGAGATGCTGAGCCGCTTTAGCCCTGATGCTATCCGTCTCTTTGTTCTAAGCTCACACTATAGGAATCCACTCACCTATAGCGAGGAGGCTTTGGAGGCAAGTGAGCAGGGTGCGGAAAGACTGCGCCAGGCGGTCAGCCAAAGAGATGCTAACGGAGAAGCGGGTAGTCTCGACAGCAAGCCCTTCAAGCAGAAATTTATTGAAGCTATGGATGATGATTTTAGTACTGCTCAGGCAGTGGCTACCCTATTCGAACTAGCACGGGAGATCAATCGAGGTCGTGAACAGGGGACGAATGTAACTGAAGCACAGCGTGCTTTGACGGAACTGGCTGGCATTTTGGGTTTCACCATGAAGGAGAGACCCAAGCCGCCACTTGATGCCCAGGCGTTCATCCAGCTTCTGATTTCCGTTAGGGATGATCTGCGTGGGGCTGAACAGTGGCAGCTTGCCGACAGAATCAGGGCCGACCTACTTGATTTGGGCATAGCCCTAGAGGATTCCCCTCGAGGAACCATATGGAAACACAAGATGTAGCTATCAATCTACAATCATCTCATAGTGTGGCTTATTTCCCTTCCAGCGGATTACAAATCTAACTTCCTTTTCTTCTATCAGGTACTTTTCGCTTTCACGGCGCAATTTTCTAAAATCCGTCGATTCCAGGAAGGCTTTCAAGAGCTCAATCTTCTCTTCGAGCTCTTTATCCCCTTGCTTTTCCGTGTACTCGTCTACTGATTTCCAAAACTCCTGCTTCGCTGCAGTTTCTATGCAATGGGAAAGACTGGGGAAAAGCTCTATCTGCATCTAAAATCCTTTAATCTTATACCGCTAATCTCTTATATTTTCAAGCCCAGATAGGGATAGGATTTGACAATAATATTGGTGTCATTTAGAATAATTATTGACATATGTTCATAATTCATAGCAGGAAGAGGTGATTTTCCATGTCCAGGCCAGTGAAACTGCGCTATGTTGCTCAGTTGCCGACCACAGGTCTCTTCAGGCCAGTAGGAGTTCCTGTAGGTGTTCTGCGAGAGGTTCGCCTTTCGCTGGAGGAGACTGAAGCCATTCGCCTTAAGGATTTGGAGAGGTTGGAGCAGGAAGAATGTGCTCAGAGGATGCACATATCCAGGCCGACTTTCCACCGCGTATTGGAGTCGGGCCGAAGGAAATTAGCCGATGCTCTAGTCAACGGAAAGGCGATTCAGATTCAGGG
>JAUVWD010000085.1 GCA_030604285.1 Chloroflexota bacterium | reverse complement strand
GCACGCATTACCCTGAACCGGCCGGAAAAGCTTAATGCTCTAAGCACTAAACTTAGGGAAGAACTGGCAGACGCCATAACTAAGTCTGGGGTAGATCGGGATGTAAACGTTATCATCCTCAAGGGGGCAGGGCGAGCCTTTTCATCAGGCTACGACCTAAGTTATACAAAAATCGAGGGGGGATACGGTAAGGTCGGGTCAACTACTCGAGAAGACATTGATAATATGATGTCGGAAGTAGTCGAGAAGTGGAACATCGTGTGGAATTCTCGTAAGCCCGTCATCTGCCAAGTTCATGGATATTGTCTTGCCGGTGGCACCGACCTTGCCCTGAATACCGACATTATAGTCTGTGCCGAGGATGCCCAGTTTGGTTATCCTCCAGTAAGAGCAATGGGCTCGCCACCAAGCCACATGTGGACCTACTTGATTGGGCCTCAGTGGGCAAAGTACATGCTGCTTACAGGAAACTCTATAGATGGTAAGACAGCGGAAAGACTTGGTTTAGTGTGGAAAGCAGTCCCGGCAGAGAAGCTAGAGGAAGAAGTAAACATTCTAGCCGAGACTATAGCCAGAATTCCGTATGGTCTCCTTGCTGTGAACAAGACTATCGTGAACAGGACGCTGGAGATGATGGGGCGCTCTCTGGTGCAGCAACTTGCTTGCGAAGTCGATGCTATCGGTCACCTTGACCCCATGGTAAGGGAGTTCGCTGAGATTGCCAGCAGAGATGGAATAACAGCAGCTCTTACGTGGAGAGACCGCAGGTTCGGTGATTACAGGACTTCGACGGCAGCGAAAGAAGCCAGCAAGAAAAAAGGCAAAGATTAGCCTTCTTTCTGTTTGGAATAAGCACTGAAGCGTAATAACGTTTTTATGGTTCGTTCGCTTATCCAAGTACTTATGTCACTGCGGAAGCAGAATCGGCCTAAAAACTATTCAGTTTTTAATAAATCAGGTTGACAACCTCCTTAAAAAACAAGAGCCCGGAAAAACCTCCAGGCCCTATCTTTACTATTATACCACAATGTAAAACAAATTGTCAATAATTCATGAGTAACACTATTTCAGTCCCTGCCAATAACCTCTCTGATTAAAGAGCCTCCCCTGGCTTCCTTAAGGTATCACTTTCTTTTCTTTCAACTTCCCGATGTCATCCCGGCTATATCCTATTTCCCGCAGTATCTCCTCAGTATGTTGGTTGAACTCCGGAGCGCTACGTGGCGTCCTCGTCGGGTTTTGGCTCAGCCGAACTGGGCAGGTTAAGCCTTTAATCTTACCACGAGAAGAGTACTCATATTCGACGATGTAGCCGTTGTCCCAAGCACACGGATCTTGGGTCACCTCCATCGGAGTCTGCACACGCCCCCACACCAAACCGCTTTCCTGAAATAGCGGCTCCAACTCATCCCGGTTCCTTGCGGCGATGATTTCTTCAATGATGGCAAGGAGCTTCTTGCTGTTCTCCATCCTCTTTTCGAAGGAATCGAATCTGGTGTCGTGCTCGAGGTCTTCCTTCCCCAGTGCCTTGCAAAAACCTGACCAGTAGCGGTCACTGTCAGGCATGTCGAAAACAACCCATTTGCCATCTTTGCACTGGTAGGTGTTAAACAGTGGGTTAGTGGCGGTCTTCCTAGAAGGCTTCTCCAGCTCATAGTTATAGCTGAGGGCTGCTTGAATGTCCTGGGCATTCATCCACATCCCGCTACCAAGCAGAGATGCGTCCACCCGCTGGCCGCGGCCAGTTCGTTCTCGCGCATACAAGGCCAGCGCAATGCCAGCGAGCAAGTTCATGCCTGTCGCGTGGTCTCCCATCGACCCCCGCAGGTTTACATAAGTCTCACCAGGCTCGCCTAAAACTGATCCAATGCCGCCCCTAGCCCAGAAGGCTAGGTCGTCAAAAGCAGGCCAGGCTGCCCCCGGCCCGCTGGGTCCGTAGCCAGTTATGTGGGCGTAGATAAGGCGAGGATTGAGCTGACTTAAGGTCTCGTAATCCAAATTCGCCCTTTTCAATGTATGCGGGCGCAAGTTTGCCAGGAAAACATCGGCTTGCGTCACCAACTTATGAACAACCTTCCGACCTTCCTCCTGGCGAAGGTCCAGAGCTATGCCTCTCTTGCTCCGATTCCACATCTCCCACAGCCAGTTGAAATCGGTTTCAGGGATTATCCCCCATTGGGCAAACCCACGAACAGGATCACCTTCGATTGGTTCAACCCTGATCACGTCGGCGCCGTTTTCCGCAAGCCACACACCACACGATGGGCCGGCTACCCAGATAGACACCTCAACTACCTTGATACCACTTAAAGCCATTCCTACCCTCCTTCTTTACAGGTCAACAGACATCTTTCTCTAAATTATACAAAAATCTGCCAGTTTGTCGAGTAGGGCGGCTACTTTGCATGAAGTCAGTGTTTACACCAGCCATTCCTTTTAGATGTGATACCGATTACATGGATATGCTCACTTGTCAGAGTTGTTGACATTCAGCAAGCAGGGGGCTAGCATATCTGCAGTAGTTGAAATGGAAAATCCCAATGAAGAATCTACTTAAAGAGAAATTGAAGAAAGGCGAGATAGCCATCGGGACCGTTGTCACGCTTGGCCACCCGGACGTAACCGAATGGCTATCAAAGATCGGGTACGATTGGCTGTTTCTGGATGCTGAACACGGACCTATGGGCTTTGAGACCCTGCAACAGATGATGCAGTCTATGAATGGAACTAACTGTACTCCCATCGTGAGACCGCAGTGGAATGACCCCGTTACTATCAAGCGCGTTCTGGACATAGGTGCCCACGGCATTATTGCTCCCATGGTCAGCTCGAGGGAGGAGGCAGAAAACGCCGTAAAGGCATGTAGATATCCATCTGCAGGTATCAGAGGATTTGGCCCCAGGAGAGCAGCGATGTTCGACCCGAGCTATTATGAGACAGCAAACGATGAAATCCTTACAATAGTCCTCATAGAGACTGACGCCGCCATAAAGAACATAGATGAAATACTATCGGTAGATGGGATAGATGTAGGCTTCGTAGGTTTTGCTGACCTCTCGTTAAGCATGGGATTGGGCCTGCCTCCAAAATGGGACGAACCCCGATACCTGGAAGCCTATGACAAGGTGGTAAAAACAGCCAGTAAGTGGGGAAAAATAGCTGGAATGCACACAAATCTGAGTAATAACCCCGGCAACGTCAACTGGGCCATAGAGCGGGGCTTCAGAATGGTTACCGTGAGCGACTCAGATAGCTTCATAATACAAGGGGCACGGGCAGCCCTTGAGAGGGCACGTGAGGCAGCGAGTAAAACGAAACCCGGAGCTGGTACTCAGCATGGGGGGCTTCCTCACTAGGGAAATCGTGTAGAGGGAAGCAACACCTCTCAATAAAGTTATTGTAATTTTGCCATATCCCAAAGATAAAACACTCCCTGCCCAACCTCCATATTCCTAAGATTATTTTACATGTTGGAGCTGAAGTGTGGTCCTGTCTTGAGACTTTGTCAATACCATTAGTTCAAAACTAGCCAAATCCCTAACCGCCTAAAAACGACGAATATATTCCGCATAATCAAGACGACCAAGTGTCTCACTTGTAGCCACAACAGGAAGCTTGACGACCATACCACTAACGCATACAATAACTCTTGCGCCGGGGTGGCGGAATAGGCAGACGCAGCGGACTTAAAATCCGCCGGAGCAATCCTTGTGGGTTCGAGTCCCACCCTCGGCACCAATCTACTTTCTCTTTATCACCAAACGAACAGCTTGTTCAATGTCTTTAGCGGTCAGGCCATACCTTTGCAAAAGTTCAGCAGGCTTGCCTGATTGGGCATAGGTATCTTTAATGGCTATAAACTC
>JAUVWD010000051.1 GCA_030604285.1 Chloroflexota bacterium | reverse complement strand
GTTGCCGCATCATAGTTTCACTCACCTCCTCACCGCACTCGGGGCAAAATCGATGCCTTTTGCCCACTCTTGCCCCGCACTTCGGGCATGACAACCTGACACGCCCCTTAAGGTGCAGGATAGTGACGGCCCCTCTGGTGAAGTCCACATCTTCCACCTGGAGAGCGAGGGCCTCCGAGCGTGCTTGACAGCCGGGTGCAATGGGTATACATTGGTGCCAAGAGCGATAAGGAGCGAGGATCGCCTTATCGCGAGTTGAAACGGGAAATCCTGCTGCAAAGATAGAAGTCGTATGTGTGGTGGCTGTTCCAGACGAAAGGCTGCGTGAAATTGGAGTTGCCTTCATTCGCTTAAAGAAGGGCCAAACGGCTACTGAAGAGGAGATAATAAACTATTGCAAGGACAAAATAGCCGATATTAAGGTTCCAAGGTATGTGTTCTTTGTAGAGCAATTTCCGCTTAACCTCCCAAGGAAAGGTGCAAAAGTTCAGGCAAAGAGAGTAGGCTATCGATAAGCTGGGCTTGAAGGAAAGGGAGTGATAATGAGCAGACCCGTTAGGAGGCCCAGGTTTGGAATTCAAATGTATCACCTATGAAAGGAAGGACGGGGTAGCCTGGATAACTATTAATCGTCCACAAGCCTATAATGCCTTTACTACAAACACACTGAAGGAGATGGCACACGCCTTTCATGATGCCGAACTCGATACGAGTGTCGGCGTAGTAGTCCTTACGGGTACTGGTGATAAGGCATTCTGTGCCGGTGGCGATCTCAAGGAGGCAGCCCAGCGAGGGGGCTATTCCAAGGAGATGGATTATTGGCACACTAAGGTGCATACCGCAATAAGGAGCATTCCAAAGCCTGTGATTGCCGCTGTTAATGGGTATGCTGTAGGCGGCGGGAATATACTTGCGCTGCTTTGTGATTTAACCATAGCCTCGGAGAATGCCACGTTTGGCCAAGCGGGCCCTAGAGTGGGCAGCTTTGATGCTGGCTTCGGTGTCTCCTATCTAACCCGGGTAGTGGGAGAGAAAAAAGCCAGGGAAATGTGGTACCTCTGCCGCCAATACACAGCCGAGGAAGCACTGGAGATGGGCTTGGTAAACAAGGTGGTACCCCTTGACAAGCTTAAGGAAGAAGTAAATAACTGGTGCCAGGAAATCCTGTCACTATCATCCACTGCCCTCAAGTTCTGTAAGCTTGCCTTCAATGCCGAGACCGACCACCAGTATGGCTTCGAGGCATGGTCCGCGGCTGCCGTTAGATTGTTCTGGGGTACCAAAGAAGTGGAGGAAGCCAAAAAAGCGTTTGCTGAAAAAAGAAAGGCAGACTTTTCCAAGTTCAGATAGAGCATAACCAATAATACCAAACAGCTTAACTTGTGTCATAGGTTGACAAGCGTCGGTCAATCTAGCCCGGTATTAATCTTAACCCAATACGGTCTCCCAAGAGGGTGGGCGAGACCATCCGCTCTCACCTCTGCCTGGAGCGGATGCTCCAAGCTCCCCTTCATCAAAGGGGGTGACCTTTATAGCAAGCAAAAGTTGTACCATTTGTATAGTGAGGAGAAATAAGATGGCAGTCAAGGACTTAAGAGAATGGATAAGCCTTCTGGAGGAGGAAGGCGAATTAGCTAGGGTTAAAACGGAGGTAAATTGGGACCTGGAAATTGGAGGGGTGTTACGCGAGACTATGGAGCGCCAGGGTCCGGCACTGCTTTTTGAAAACATCAAGGACCACAAGGATACTGCTTGCATCAAGCTATTTTGTGGCTCACTGGCTACCTTCCCCAGAGTAACGCTAATGATGGGCTTGCCCAAAGATACACCCTACAAAGACCTCATTCAGGTCTGGCGAGAACGGGTCAAGAAGCCCATAAAGCCTGCAGTCGTCGATGCCGCTCCGTGCAAGGAGAATATCGTGAAGGGGGACGATGTCGACCTATTTCAGTTCCCTACCCCCCATTGGCTAAAGTTTGACGGCGGTAGATACATAAGCACTTTTCATGGCGTGATAACCAAGGACCCGGATACCGGTTGGGAAAATGTAGGCATGTATCGCCAGGTAATTCATGATAAGAGCACTACCAGCATGGCCGTTGCCCAGGGTCAACACATTTGGATGCATTGGAGGAAGTATCGTGCTAAAGGACAGAATTTGCCGCTGGCGGTAGCTATCGGCTGGGATCAGACCCTGCCAGCAGTTGCAGCAGCTCCAATCCCTGAAGGTGTTGATGAATGGGATATAATGGGTGCTCTGAGACAGGAGCCAGTTGAACTGGTGAAATGCGAAACGGTAGACCTTCGTGTCCCAGCATCGGCTGAGATCGTTCTTGAGGGGGAGGTCATAACTGATAAGGAAACATTTAAGAATGATGGTCCCTTTGGCGAGTTTACCGGTCATTATGGGTTACCCAGTATGAGGCCAGTGTATAAGGTGAACTGCATTACCTTTAGAAATGACCCTATTCTTCAGGGAACACTGGAGGGGCTACCCAGCACCGAAGACCACAGGCTTTGCTCGGTGAGCCATAGTGCCATGGTATGGAACTTGCTAGAGGAGAAAATGATTGGGATTACCGGGGTTAACTGTGACCCCAGCACCGCTTATACCAATACCATTGTTCAAATAGATAATAGCTATTATGGACAGGTTCAGCAGGTAGCAGCTAATATATGGGGCTCAAAGATAACTCTTGATGTGGGCAAGAATATTATAGTATGTGACCAGGACGTGGATATATGGGATTTGAATCGAGTATTCTGGGCCCTGGCTTACCGTGTTGATCCTACTCGAGATCTCATACAATACCCCGGCTGGATTCATGCCCTTGACCCCATTGTCCATATCAAGGATCGGCTAGGCCCCGGCGGGAATAAAGGCACCAGACTACTGATCGATGCTACCAAGTCGATAGATAGACCGCGGGCGGATGAGTATGGCGGAGGAAGATTCGCTCTTGTAGCTTACCCTGATGATGATACCATGAATATGGTAAGGAGGAAGTGGGACAAATACGGAATTAAAGTATAAGAAGCAGCAAAGATAAGGGTTAGCAATTGATTGAGGGCGGAAGCTGGCTAGCGGCTAAGCACTTGCTGAATGGTAATCTTACAGTTCGATGAGGAGGTCGCGAACTTGTTTTTTGAATTAACTGAGGAGCAAAAAGAAATAAAGCAAAGAGCAAGGGACTATGCTGAAAAAAGAATATCTGTAGTTCAGGAAGAGGATTACGACAAAGGGGTATTTCGCCCGGAAATTGTCAAGGAAATGGGTGAGCTGGGATTCTTTGCCGGCGTAGTTCCTGAAGAGTATGGGGGGAATAATGTTGGGTTCTTGGGCACTGTTCTCTGTGTGGAGGAACTTGGTCGCGTAAGTGCTTCTTATTGTATGCTACCGACATCACAGACTGTAGGCCCGGGATTGACAATTCTAAGGCATGGAACAGAGGAACAGAAGGATAAATATGTACGTGGTCTGGTCAGTGGCGACATTATTGGTTGTTTTAGCTCTACAGAACCTGACGCTGGTTCCGATGTAGCTGCAATGAAGATGGTAGCTGTTGAGAAGGGTGATAGGTTTATCTTGAATGGAACCAAAACATGGGCGACAGGTGGTTCGGTAGCTGATATGGGCCTTTTCTGGGTCTATACCGATAAGGAAAAGGGAACCAGGGGAATTTCGTGCTTTATTGTAGATTTAAAAGATAGCCCTGGCATTTCTACACATCTTATAGAGGAACTAGGTTTGCATTGTTGCCGAGCTTCAGAGGTAGCATTTCAAGATGTCGAGATATCAAAAGACTGCTTGCTCGGGAATAAAGGTGAGGGCTATGGGATTTTGATGGAGACCTTGGGAGAAAGTCGGCTGTGTGCTAGCACCAGAGCCCTTGGCCTTGGTCACGCTTGTTTAGATGACTGTATTAACTTTGTTAAGGAACGCAAACAGGCAGGACAAAAGATCGGGAATTTGCAGTTGGTAGAGGCCAGAATTGCTGAGATGTATATTGAGCACGAGGCGGCGAGGATGCTGATTTATCAAGTTGCAGCCAATAAGGATAGGGGTATCGGGGATCCCCTCGATGTACCGACAGCTAAATATGTTGCTTGCGAAGCAGCAGTAAAGGCAGCAGAGACAGCAATGGAGATCTTTGGCAGTTTTAGTTTCCCATTAAATATGGCTCTGCGAAGATATATGAATGATTCTCGTTGCTTCCCTATTACCGAGGGAACCCGCAATATACTGAAGCTTATTATATCTAGAACATTGCTCAGATAACTTTGTAGTGATCGGGTCGACTGAGTTCAGGTGTGAGGGGAGCTAACTACGGAAATCTGGGAATACAAGGCTGGTAATCATGACTAAGCGAGGCAGAAGCTAAAAGAGGAAGCCGATGGATTTTAGTTTGACCGAAGAGCAGGTTATGGTTCGCAATATGGCATGGCAGTTTGCCACAAATTCCATCGAACCTACCGCCACCGGCGATGACAATGCAGAGCACTTCCCTCAGGAGATTATTGGGGAGATGGCACCTTTGGGACTGCTGGGGTCGATAGTTCCTCAAGAATATGGCGGCTCAGGGCTTGATTATATCAGCCATGCTATTATCATTGAGGGGATTGCTCGCGCCTCGCTGTCAATAGCCCTGAGTGTTTTTGGTAGTCACTCGGTTGTCGAGGAAATGCTTATGACCTGGGGCAGTGACCAACAGAAACAAAGGTATCTCCCGCTGATGTGTAAGGGCGAGCTATTCAGTTGTTGCGCCTTAAACGAACCAGGCGTGGGAACGGATGTTGGCAACTTTGGTAGCTGGGCTGAGCTTAGTCAGGGGTGGTGGGTCATTAATGGCGAGAAAGTTTTTGTCGTCAACGGGGGCGTATCAACCTTGATTTTGGCGGTCACTAAAGTTAGTAAAAATGGGGGGGAGCGAGGCCTTGGTGCCTTCTTGATTACTCGGGATGTGGCGGGTTTCTCCAGCCAGGATACCGTTACCAAGAACGGGCTACGGGCGTGTAATATCGCCAATGTTTATTTCCGAGGTTGCCGAGTACCGCAGGAAAATCTGTTGGGGAGTATTGAGAATGGCAACAAAATAGTTGAAAGCCTACTCCACGGGATAAACTTCAGCATTGCTGCCAGTTGCGTTGGTGTTGCCCAGGCTTGCATTGATGCCAGTATTAAATACGCCGAAGAGCGACAGGCGTTCGGGAGGACGATAGGCAAATTTGATATGATTCAAGAGATGATTGCCGACATGACTATCGGAACTGAAGCTGCTAGGCTCCTCACCTATCAGGTAGCCGACCTCAAGACTCGGAAACAGCCGTTCAGCAAGCAACTGGCTATGGCGCGATACCTTGCCTCAGATGTTGCCATCCGGGCGGCAACAGATGCCATCTTAGTCCATGGTGCTTATGGCTTCGGGAAGGATCTCCCCTTAGAGCGGTATTTTCGCGATGTTGCTGAGGCTATCGAGGATGGAGGGTCTCCCTTAATACATAAGCTAACTGTTGCCCGCCATGCCTTGGGTATTTCCTGACATTTAGACATCAAAACCTTTAAAATTGGGTTGATGAAAAAAGAAGACAAGCCGAAATTTAGCACCACCGCCTATCTCACTGAGAGGAGGTTTTGGCCCTGAGAACGAGAGGTCACACCTCACAAAGATTATTTCCATCCTTGGCCCTACGGATAAGATGTCTTAATGGGACCCGCAGCAAGCATCCCGTCGACCTCGTGCTTTGACATAGCGTATCGAAGAAGGAATTCCTCGTCTGACACATCGGGGCCAACTTCTGTTTGCTG
>JAUVWD010000030.1 GCA_030604285.1 Chloroflexota bacterium | reverse complement strand
CTGGGATGAATGCGGCAGTAAGTCCAATGAAGCGGAGGCGCTGAGCGATGCCTAGGCATCTGTGTTGTCGCTGTTAGCACTGTAAGGAACTTCCTTTTTGAATCCTGTGACTAGGCGACGAGGGCCTAGCTTTGAGTTGAAAGGGGCAAAGCAGGGGCGAAGGTTTGAGAAAGCAGGCAAGGTGGGACGAGTAGAGGTTGGTAGCCTCGGTAGCTGGCAGGAGAGGACCCAAATGGCAACGCCCTAGTTGGTTGAGAATCTCCTTGACCAGTTGCTCAGCACCGGGGAGATCATCGGGCCCAGTGAAGCGACGGCTAGTTTCAGTGCCATCTTGAAGGAGAGGGCAGCAGGTGTTTTCGGCGATGGACACTTCGTTCTGCCAGGCTTGGAATAGGCCTGGACGCCGATGGTTTAACAGCGTCGCGTCTTGATCAGAAGTCTCCATCTGGAATGGATGCATAGGCCGGCGCGCTCCTCGTGAAGGCATGCCTGGATGGTGGAACATCCTATGGGTAAGAGGTGCACAGCGGCGCCAAGGGGGACCGACTCTGAGCAGAAGTTATCGAGTAATCGCTGCAACAAGGTGCTGCAAGAACTGTCCTAAATAAGGCTGGCAGGACCAGTCATCGCAGAGGCATTCTTTACTAGGTGCTAAGAAGAAACCCTTCAAAACATATAATAGGAGGAGGTCATTTATGAAATATGAGACCGTTATTCTGGAGAAAAGGGAAAACATTGCCACTATTACACTAAACCGCCCCGAAAAACTGAATGCCTTAAATGACAAGATGGCAGAAGAGTTGGTTGATGTTTTTGGTGTAGCGGACAAGGACGATGAGATTAGAGTGGTGGTGATTACCGGAGCGGGGCGTGCGTTCTCTGCTGGGGCAGATATCCAAGAGTTTTTCCTTACAAAGATAGAGGAAAGAAAGAAGGGGGCAACTCATGACGTGACAAAGGACTTCATTGAGGGGATCCCCCTTGCCCTCGCAAGAGTGAGGAAGCCTGTGATTGCCTCCATAAATGGCGCTGCAGTAGGCTTCGGCTGCACCATCACCTTGGGCTGTGATGTCAGAATCGCCTCTGAGAACGCTAGATTCAGTCTGGCATTTGCTCGGGTAGGTCTCAGCCCAGAAATGGGCTCAAGCTACTTCCTGCCTCGCTTGGTGGGAATAGGCAAAGCTTGTGAGCTAGTGTTCACAGGTAAAACTATTGATGCTAAAGAAGCAAAAGAGATAGGGTTGGTAAATCAAGTTGTCCCTGCTGATGAGCTAAGAGAAGCGACCTATGAAATGGCAGGCAGCATTGCGAAACTAGCACCCCTAGCAATTCGGGTTTCCAAGAGAGCTCTGAGGGGGATGGATAATGACCTGATCACCCAAGTGCAATGTGAGGCTTTTGCTATAGACTACCTGCGTGGGACAGAGGACCATGAGGAAGGAGCCAGGGCTTTCTTAGAGAAAAGGGAGCCTATTTTTAATGGGAGGTAGCAGTTAGCGGGAGGGGTTTGGAGGTAGAGGTGCGAGGCTTTAGCCTCGCGTCAGGTAGGGATGCACAACCCTGAAGCGTGATACTGCGTATGATAGATTGCTTCGCTTCGCTCGGAATCACAGGGAGGGGAATTGGTGGTGAGAAGAGCATGGTATTCCGGAGAGCGTCAGCGACGCAGCAATATCGTGGTGCCCAGTTCCTGTGTAGCCCTAGATTACCCGCGAGGTGAGCCCTCTCAGTCTACACTCATGGACCAAGGAGGTCATACGCTGCATTGAATACTGGTATAATATAAAATTAATTCTCGGCAAGTGTAGGGGGATGTAGTGTCGTTTGAGGGTGATGCTCAGGCAATTCAACATGTAAAAGAAGCCATTGCTGAAGGCAAGAACTGGTATTTGGCTTTGCTTGAAGCTGTCAAACTGTGGCGCAGCCCGGAAGAGGATTACAATGGACGACACTTCTCATATCTTATTGACAAGGAAGCGTTTGACTGGCTAGTTTTGGCTGAGAGGCTATGTGAGGAGGTTGATGGGTTTATTCCAGAGAGGGAGCTGATTGACCTCCTTTTCTTTGAACGAGCGCCGATGGAAGTGACTAAAGACGAATTTGAGGAACTCATTGGCAACGCCAAATACCAAGCATATCTTAACTATCTCTACGGCATCCTTGTGGAGGAGATTCTCTTCTTGGCTGTTGTTGGCGAGATTCGAAAGGCGAGAAGAGGCTTGGGTTTGACGAAGGACGATGGGGTAACTGATGAAGCATACCAACGACTTTATGGATCTGATCAGCAAGAATTGGTAGAGCGCTTTAGGAAGGAAAAAGGCTATCCCAGGCGTAAGTCCATAAGCCTGAGCCAACTTAAGGAATTCACTTACTGGCTATTTAAGCAGCGCCTGAAGAAATGTGATAAGTCCTGCGTTGCCAGCGATACCAAGAAAGCTCTAGCGACGCTGCATTACTATTTGAAGCTGAAAGGTCGTAATCTTCCTTAGTCAAGCTGAGACAGTTCCAAGCTTAGTCTTTCTAGTTTATCTTTGAGCAGGCGCAGTTTTTGTTTTTCCTTTTCGACGATGGCTGGCGCTGCTTTAGTCAGGAAATCGTTATCCCTCAACCTTGTGTCAAGTTGAGCAATCATAGCTTTGGTCGCCTCGTTTTCCTTCGTTAGCCTCTGCTTTTCACCAAACCGATCGACCATGCCAGCCGACGGTAAGACCACTACGACTTCCTTTAGCACCAAGGCAAGAGCTTCTCTTTCGTCAGGCTTTCTTTCCTGGCGATCGAGGATGGCTAAGGGATGGACTCGGGCTAATGTTTTTATAGCTTTGGCTTGGGCGGCGATATAAGGCAAGAGGTCATCGGCATAGACCTGACCCTCGATCCATTTGTCTGCCCTCACCTTTTGTTGGGTGCGAGCATTGCGGATAGAGCGGATAATCTCTATTACCGAATCCATAGCCCTTTCGGCTTCAGGATCGATGAGGTTATCGTCAGCAATAGGATAGTGAGCTATCATGATGGAAGCTGGAATTTGGCCTTCGGCGGACAGGTACTGTCTCACTTTCTGCCATAGCTCCTCAGTAGCGAAGGGCATGAAAGGGTGCATGAGGCGAAGCGATATTTCTAGGGTATTCACCAGGAAGGGTAGAGGTGAGGGAGTTGATTGGTCACGTAAGCGTATTTTGGCAATTTCAATATACCAATCACAGAATTGAGACCAGATGAAATCATAGATTTGTTGCGCAGCTTCGCCAAATTGCGAATCCTCCATAAGCTTAGTGACATTGTGGATAAGGTGGCTGAGTTTGCTCTCAATCCACCGGTCCTCTATTCTCCAAGGCCTATCGAACTCCCTGTCCGTGATTAGGCTAGCCCAGGTAACTGCCCTTCCTGCCTTTTCGGCATCTACGCTCTGTAGGATGAATCTAGCGGCATTCCACAATTTGTTGACAAAATTGCGCCCGGACTCCAGTCTTCCTTTGCCAACGTTTATGTCATTTCCTGCTGAAGTATCTGCAGTCAGTGCGAAGCGAAGAGCATCAATACCATATTTGTTTACCGCTTCCACGGGATTGATAACATTCCCCCTTAGCTTGCTCATCTTCTCGCCATTTTCATCTCGAATTAGCCCGTGGAGGTAGACAGTGTCAAAGGGGATTTCGCCAGTATCTTCGAGCCCCATCATGATCATTCTGGCTACCCAGAAGAAAAGGATGTCGTAGCCAGTCTCCATCACTGAAGTAGGATAGAAATAATCAAAGTCCTCAGTATCCTCTGGCCAGCCCAGTGTGGAATGTGTCCATAGAGCTGAGCTGAACCAAGTATCAAGAACATCGGGATCTTGGATGATTTGGTTTGAGCCGCAATGCCCGCAAACTGAGGGTTCGTCTATGGCCACTGTCAGGTTGCCACATTTTTGGCAATACCACACCGGAATGCGGTGTCCCCACCAAAGTTGTCGGCTAATGCACCAATCCCTAATGTTCTCCATCCAGTCGAAATATACCTTGGTGAAGCGTTCTGGAATAATGACTATGCTTCCTTCACTGACAGCTTTGATGGCTGGCTCGGCTAGAGGTTTTGTGCGAATAAACCATTGTAGGCTGGCCCTTGGCTCAACCATCGTTTGGCAACGGTTGCAATGTCCTACCTTATAGAAATAGGGCTCAATTCTCTCCAACAGATGCTTGCCCTTTAGTTCAGCCACTACTTTGTCTCTGCAAGTGAACCTTTCCAACCCCCTATAGGGGCCTGCGTTCTCATTCATGGTAGCATCGTGGTTCATGATGTTCACTAGGGGCAGGTTATGCCGTTGAGCTACCTCAAAGTCTACGGGATCATGAGCTGGTGTTATCTTCAATGCCCCAGTGCCAAAAGAGGGGTCAACAGCACCATCGGCGATGATGGGGATTTTCCTATCTATGATGGGGAGGATCACATCCCTTCCAACCAAATTCCCATAGCGCTTATCCTCTGGGTTTACCGCTACTGCAGTGTCGCCAAAAAATGTCTCTGGCCGCGTGGTGGCCACGGTCAAGAAGTCATCACCGTTAGCTAGAGGGTAGCGGATATAATAAAGTTGCCCCGAGATATCCTTATGCTCTACCTCGAGGTCGGAAAGGGCGGTTTGGCATCGAGGGCACCAATTTATTATTCGCTCCCCTCGATAAATCAATCCTTTGTTGTACAAGCGAACAAACGCGGTGCGAACTGCTCTGCTTGGGCCTTTGTCTAGTGTAAAGCATTCCCGCGTCCAATCACAGGAAGCTCCCAGCATTTGATGCTGATGATTAATTGCTTTCCGACTTTCGTTGGCCCATTCCCAGGCTACCTTTAGGAATTCTTCTTTGCCTATATCTTTCTTGGTTAGTCCCTGCTTGGCTAGCTGCTGCTCCACGACCACCTGTGTGGCGATGCCGGCATGGTCAGTTCCAGGTATCCACAAGGTAGGCTCTCCTTTCATTCGATGCCACCTAACTATGATGTCCTCTAGTGTTGTGGTCAGCGCATGCCCCAGATGAAGCTCGCCAGTGACGTTAGGCGGAGGCATGATGAGAACAAAAGGTTTCCTCTTAGGGTCTATTTTAGGAGTAAAGTAGCCTTGCTCAAGCCAGGAGTCATACCATTTCTTTTCTATTTTGCCTGGCTCATAAGCTTTGGGGATTTCAGGCATGGCGACAGATCCTATCTACTACTTGGAGAAATGTAGCGACTTCGTTTCATAGCTCTTTTGTCACTTGAAGTAACTTCTTTCTAAGGTCGTCCATCAAGCATTCTTGCCCATCTTTGAGCGTAAGCCACCATATCCATCCATTAATTGCTGTGCCAGTGATGTGTTGAGCAGCTTCTGACAAGCTGTTCCAGGTCGTGTTGTCATGTAACAGCCTTAACTTGCTTGTGGCTGTGATCTCAGCCTCATATCGTATATCCTTGTAGTTACTGAAAACCTTTTGACTCGGATTAACTAATTTGGCGTCGACTAGGTCTTGTAAGGTAACCCTTTTTGCTGCCTTGACTCTAGTGCTAGTGACTGACTCGACTGTTGAAGGCTTGGGGAGTTTATAGAGAGGTTCAAACAAATGTGCATGTACGTTTAGGCCGACGCCTTCTCTAGCAAAGGTCTGGAACTCCACAATCTTAATTTGAGAGTGGGCAAGTGCGCTGATGGCTTCGTCTAGTTGCTCTGTATGTTTTTCTATGATGATTGTTACCACTGGTAGTTTCGAAAGGAGGTCTGCAAGGAATTTGTAGGTTTCGGTTGTCCCAATCGCCTTTTTTAAGTGAAGTCTAAGAAACTCATCGCTAGCTATCTCCTGATACAGGGCATCAACTATGTCTTTTTGAGTCGAAGGATTTTTAATGCCGATAATGAACTTGCTGACTTGGGGAACTATATGCTCATATAGTGGATGAGAGGATAGTTCTACTTCAACGATGTGCCAATGAGGTTGGTCTCTAAAGACAATTACATATCCATCAGGTATGGAGCCAATCCCCGATTTCGTTCTTAGCTTATGTTTTAGATCAAGATATATAGATTGTTCGCCGAAGATGTCCTTGGCATGCTCCTTGACCACTTGCTCAAATTCATCTTCAGTTGCTGGCATGCGCTCTTCATATCTCACGCAATCTATCAACAATATTGGCATCTTTCTATCCCTTCCCCCTTCTGGCTAGGAATGCTGCTACCTTATCCAAAATCTTGTCGGCTACCTCCCGTTTGGGCAAGAGAGGCAGGCTATCAATGTTGCCCTCTCGGTCAATTATCGTAACTCGGTTGTTGTCGGCACCGAAGCCACTGTCACTGTCGGTGATGTCGTTAGCCACAATGAGGTCCAGTCCCTTTTGGTGGAGCTTATGTTTAGCGTTTTCTAGCAGGTTGGTGCTCTCAGCAGCAAAGCCCACCCTGATGAAATCACCCTTGATGCTGGCTAGAATATCTTGGGTACGCTCCAATTCTAGGGTTAGCCTATCGGCTTCCTTTTTGATCTTGTCTTTAGCTATGCTTGAGGGGCGATAATCAGCTACAGCAGCCGCCATGATTAGGGCATTGGCCTGAGGTGCTACGTCCTTTGTCGCTTGATACATTTCCTGAGCGGTGGTGACATCAATTATGTCCACGCCAACGGGCCTAGTTAAACAGGTAGGAGCTGTAACCAGTAACACCTTGGCCCCCCTGTCTCGAGCTGCTTCGGCCAAAGCATAGCCCATCTTTCCTGAGGAGCGATTGGTGATGTAGCGAACGGGATCGATAGGCTCCTGAGTGCCACCAGCAGTAACTACGATATATCTGTTAGCTAAATCGCCATTAGCCCCCAGCAGTTGACAGATGTGGTCTATTATCTCATGCGTCTCGGCAAATCGTCCTGGGCCCTCTTTGCCCGAAGCCAATCTACCAGATCTTGGTCCCACAATGATGAAGTTCCGTGCTTCGAGTTTGGACAAGTTATCCTGGGTGATAGAATTCTCATACATGTTGGCATCCATCGCTGGTGCTATGACCACGGGTGCTTTGCTTGCCAGCACCGTACAACACAGTAGGTCATCGGCAATGCCAGCAGCCAGCTTAGCAATAACATTAGCCGTAGCCGGAGCGATGACTATCAAATTAGCGGCTTCAGCTAAAGATATATGTTCAAGGCTGAACTCAGAGGCTAATTCAAACATTTCAATAGCTACGGGTCTGCCTGTGATGGCCCGAAAGGTCAGAGGGGATATGAACCCAGTGGCTGCCTTGGTCATAATCACATCTACTTTTGCTCCTGCTTGAGTCAGGTGGCTAGCAACGGGTACTGCTTTGTAGGCAGCAATGCTCCCCGTTACCCCTAGAATTATGCGAGGGGAATGTTGCCAATGTTGCCAAAAGTGTTGACAGGTATCTTGCACGGTTCCACAAGCCTAAGACAATTCGCTATTATAAGCTAATCCTGGGCAAATTCAAAGATGTACCTTTAGAACCCACAGCTATTCAGAATTGGCTATCATCCTTACCTTGTGGCAATGCCAAGCATAACTACTATCGAGGGGTAAGGGCATTTACCCGTTGGTTATGGAAGCAAGGCGAAATAAGTG
>JAUVWD010000111.1 GCA_030604285.1 Chloroflexota bacterium | reverse complement strand
GGAGATACCGAGCCTAGCAAGCCAGTTAGAAACCTCTTGACCACCGCCATGAACAACTACCAGGGACATTCCCTGCTGCTGCAGCTCTACCAAATCTTCCAAGGTGGTGTCATGGCTGCCCAACGTGCTTCCACCGATTTTGACTACTATTGGCTTCATCTGGCACTCCCCGTGACCTTCAGGTCTTGTTTCCACCCCCATATTATGGCCTTCAAAAAGTAAATGAATTCCTGTAACTTTTTCGCTAGCAAGCCGACTTCTGTCTCTAAGTCGTATACTGGCTATTTATAGTAACATACTCCTCAGACAGGTCGCAGCCCCAAGCGGTAGCTTTGCTTGTTCCCAAGTTGAGGCATACTCGAATAAGCACGGTCTCACCTGTTGCTAAAGCTGTTCGCACATCTTCCTTGTTAAAGGGCATGGGGCAGCCTTGCTTCATAACGCAGATGTTACTCAGATAGACATCTAGTCTCTCTTCCACTAACTCTGCTCCACTTCGCCCCAGAGCAGCGACAACACGTCCCCAGTTAGGGTCATTGCCGTGCATTGCGGCCTTTACCAAGGATGACCTGGCAATGGTTCGAGCGGCCAGGCGAGCCTCGGCTTGCTGCTTTGCCCCCTCCACAGTAACTTCCATAAGCTTTGTTGCCCCCTCGCCACCCCGGGCTATGGACCTGGCCAGATAGATGCAAACATCGTTCAAAGCCTGTCGAAAGGCTTCGCCATTATTGAAGCTGATCATCTCGTTCTTGGCCAAGCCATTAGCTAACAGAAATACACAGTCGCTAGGGCTGGTGTCACCGTCAACGCTAATCATGTTAAGAGAAATCTCTACCGCCCTCAGCAGAGATGACTGTAGAAAGCGAGCATCTACCAAGGCATCGGTGGTTATAAAGCAAAGCATAGTAGCCAGATCAGGATGTATCATGCCGGCACCTTTAGCCGCTCCAGCAATAATGAACTCTCCTGTGTTGACCTGAATAGCTATCTCTTTGATTGCGGTATCTGTGGTCATGATTGCCCTGGCAAAATCATGGCCTCCTTCTCGGCTAAGCCCTATTTCTCTGATTCCGGACCTCACACGGTCCATGGGCAATGGCGCCCCGATTACGCCCGTGCTGGCTGCGAGGACATCTTCTAAAGGTATTCCCAGCTTCGCTGCTGCTAAGCCCGCCATTTCCAGGGCATCAGCTAAGCCTTGTTCACCGACGCAGGCATTAGCACAGCCCGAATTTGCCACAATTGCTTGCCCTCGCCCGTTCGCTAAGTGTCTCTGAGATATAATGACTGGAGCCGACTTGATTTGATTAGTGGTGAAAACACCAGCGGCAGCACACGGTGCTTCAGAGTAAAGAATACCTAGATCGAGCTCGTCTTCACTTCTTATTCCAGCATGAACTGCCCCGGCTAGAAAGCCCTTGGCCGAAGTAATGCCACCCGAAGGAATTGTCTTGTATCCGGAACCCATGAAACGAGGAGAAATATAGCATGGCACAATAGCGTAGTAAACCTCCACTATGCGGTTTCCCCCGAATTCAGATATTCGGTGTGGTCTAGTTCAGACAGATAGGTGACAGCTCAAAGAGCGATGGCTAATTTCCAAGTTATGCTTGAAACATTGACCAGTGAGTTTTCGTGTCATTGCGAGGAGCGGGATTCCTCGCCTAGGCTCGGAACAAGATCCGCAATCTCGGTGGGGCAGTGGTGGCTTCATGACAGATTGCCACGCTTCGCTCGCAATGACAATGCAGGAGGACAATGTGTCACCAATCATATGAACGCGTACACGGCGTTGACAATGCCAAACACGCAACTTATCATACTGTTAAGGAGGTAGAGAGCAATGAACATCGTTCTTATGGGCCAAGGCGACTTTGGAGCAGCTTGCCTTCAAGCCTTAGTGGAAAAGGGGAAAACGGTGGTGGGGGTTTTTGCTCCTCCACAAGTCCCCGGTAAGAAAGCAGAGGCACTTGGAGCGGCGGCAGAAAAACTGGGAACACGCGTTTTTCCGCTGGAAAGAATGCGGGAGCAAAAGGCCTATGAGGATTTTACCTCTTTATCCCCGGATCTCTCCATAATGGCCTACGTGAATGACATAATCCCCGGAAGGATCATAAATTATCCCCGATTTGGGACTATTCATTATCACCCCTCGCTTCTCCCTAAACACCGCGGAAGGAGCAGCATCAATTGGGCAGTCATCAACGGGGAAACTAAAGGTGGGCTCTCCATCATCTGGGCTGATGAGGGCATAGATACAGGGCCAATCCTTCTGCAAAGGGAGGTGGAGATTTCACCCGACGATACCACTGGCTCCGTTTATTTTAATAAGTTGTTCCCTATGGGAGTGGACGCGGTAGTAGAAGCGGTAGAGCTAATAGAGAAGGGTGTTGCCCCCCGCATCCCTCAGGATGATTCCCAGGCCACCTATGAACCCCCGTGCACTGAAGAAAAGGTCATAATAGACTGGTCTCAGCCTGCACAGAAGGCATACAACCTGATCCGCGGAGCCAATCCTCAACCGGGAGCTGTTGCCTATCTTAAGGGAACCAAAGTCAAAATCTTCGATTGCGAGCCTCACCCCGAGCTAAGAGGAGAAAAGCCCGGGGAAATAGTGGAGACCTCCGATCAAGGATTCATAATATTCACTGGCCAGGGTTGCATTTTGGTCAAAAGGGTGCAGCCGGAAGGCAGCCCAAAAATTTCAGCTCCTGACTATATTCAATTGGTAAGCCTCAAAGTTGGCGACAGGTTCGACTTAACTTAGTACGCTGGCTTTCTGCCTCAAGAAGTACCCAAGACAAATCAAGAAACGCAGGGGGAAAAATGTCTCTAAAAACGAAACAGGAATACTTTGACACCATAAAACGCTTAAACACCGAAGTATATGCCTTTGGAGAAAGGGTGAAGGATATCACAGAGCACCCTTGCTTCAGGCCGCCAATGGAGTCTATTGGCTTAGTCTATGAGTTATCCCGAATGGAAGAATATGAAGACCTTCTCACTGCT
>JAUVWD010000015.1 GCA_030604285.1 Chloroflexota bacterium | reverse complement strand
GGATACGGAATCGGTGTTAGCTATCAGTCTAAGTCAGGTGGAATGGAAGCCGGAGGGTGAAGTGGGATTTGTGAGCTCCAATACGACGTATAAAACTGACAAGCCCGCCACATGGTGTACCATAACGAATGAAGGCAACGCTGACGTGAACATTTGTATTGAAGGTGATGATGCTAGATGGGTTGATAACCCTAGTGGGTATGAATGGACTCTAATTTCTGAGGAAAGCCATGTTATTGATGAGGAAAGACCTGATCAGTATGCGCTGTGGTATCATATAGCGCGTGATACTGCGGATAGTTATACCCTTATCACCGAGAATTCAACGCTGATGCTATGGACAAGAGATGGCGAGCCATTGAATCTCAGGAAAAACGGCGACACTGAGCAATTTGGGTTGAAATTGCTAACCCCTACTTATTTTGTTGGCACCCGGACAATGGAAGCTCAAATTACTGTAAGTGCAGTGCTCGCATAATGGAGCAAACGAAATTATCGCGTTGAGCAAGGAAATGAAGGCAGGCATTATAAGCATCCTATTAGCTACCATACTAGCTCTGGTTGTCTGTCTGCCAGTGGTAGCCCAAGATGACGGCAGCGGCACAATAACCATTACCATGACTGGAGCTTCCGAGTTTTCCCTCAATTTGGAACCGACGGAATGGAAGCCAGTTGGCGGGGAAGTTGTGACCCCAAACACGTTGTACGAAACAGCTACGACCTGGTGCACCTTGACTGTGGGTGGCAATTGTAATGTGAATGCCTATGTAGCAGGTGAAGATGCTGTTTGGGTTGAAGATCCTAGCGCATATAGCTGGACATTGAGCAGCAACGGGGAAAATGACCCAGGAATATATGTTTTATGGTTTAGAGTAAAGGATGATGACCGGGGATATATACTCATCCCTGCGGCATCAGGAGGGTCACCAGGAGTGGAATTCTATCCATCTAGTCTGTCACCCGGACCTGATGGTGCCAAGCAATTTGGGTTGAAATTGCTAACTCCCCAAGCTGATTTTACTAAGGATGGGGTTGGCTATTTCTCGGTCGGTGATGCGACGGTGGAGACCCATGTCACCATTAGCGCGGTGGCTGCCTAGTGAAGCAGACCACGTACTTGATTTGGCTGATTGTGGGCTTAACAGCCATCTTTTCCACTTCCGCAGCCCGAGCTCAGTATATCGGCATCTCACCAGCAGAGGTAAGAATTGATAACTTGTCTCCCGGCGACAAGACTGAATTTGAGTTAAGCATCCGCAATAAGGATGAGGCAGCCCATACATTCGAGCTCTCCACCTTCCACCCCCAAGAGTCGGAAAGAAGAGAGGGGAGGACTGAGTTTCCCGACGGTAGCTGGATAAGCTTCTCTCCTCAAAGGGTTGAGGTGGAGGCCAATTCCGACACCAAGGTGAAGGTATCAGTGGCAATACCTTCGGACCAGAAATGGGCGGGCAAGGACTGGGAGATATGGCTAAAGGTTGCCCCTGAAGACAAAGAATTCTTGGTAGTGAATTACTATGTTCGCCTTTTGGTATCGACAGGCGAAGGATTGAAAGCGGGCCCTAATGTGGGGCTAATTATCGGCATCGTCATCGCAGTTTTCCTTCTAGGCTACGGCGTTTATTACTTCAGGCGCAGGGCTAAGGTTAAGTGACCTTAGGTCAACACTGAGCTATTACAGAGGCAGCTCTCGGTCCAGTCTTTGCAGCTTATCTGGGCTTTCTACATGATCAATGTATAGAGTGCCGTTGAGGTGGTCTATCTCATGTTCCAATGCTTGGGCTAAAATCTCCTCACCTTTGAGGCGAAATTCCTTACCCTGCCGGTCCTGTGCCTTGACCTTAACTACTGCTGACCTCTTGATTTCTCCTTGATAGCCGGGCACAGATAAGCAAGCCTCCCCCACGACACGCTCGCCTTGCCTCTTTATTATTTGGGGGTTAATTAGAGTGATAACCTCCTCTCCGGGCATCTCAATAACTGCTATACGGAGCGGCACTCCTATTTGCGGGGCAGCCAGTCCCACTCCCGAATTAGCCCGCATGGTATCAATCATGTCATCGATGAGCTTGTGAATTGAGCCATCGATAACAGTTACTCTTTTGGCTTTCTGCCTCAATACCGGATCGGGCAAGGTGCGAATCGCTACGGTTGCCATGTTTGCCAAATTGTACTGTGGTTCCTCGACGGCGTAAAGCTAGACTATTCCTACTGGGTCAACATCCACAGTCCAGCCTTGTGGCAAGGTTATCTTTGATAGAGTCTGAACAGGATCATGACCTCGAAGGATAAGTTGCCAGCGATATCTCCCCCTAAGCCTGGAAGTAAAAGCAGGGGCAGGCCCAATCAGGCTTAGGTCAGCCATGCCTTTGCTCTCTTTTTCACCGAGGATAATGTGGCTTATCCTTTCTGCCTCTCGGCGACATAGCTCGTTGTTAGTATGAGTATAGACCAGGCGAATAAAGCGGCTGAAGGGAGGATAACTATACTGGCGCCGATAATCTATCTCTTGATTATAAAAGCTAACATAATCATGCTTGGCCGCAGCTTGGATAGCGTAGTTCTCGGGGGTATATGTCTGGATAATAACCTTCCCTGCCCTAAGCCCACGCCCAGCCCGGCCGGCTACTTGACATAGAAGTTGGAAGGTACGCTCGCCGGCCCGAAAATCAGGGAGGTTAAGACCCATGTCAGCGCTAATTATCCCAGCCAGGGTAACTCGAGGAAAGTCCAATCCCTTAGCTATTATCTGAGTACCAATGACTACGTCCGCCTTATGGTCACGAAAACTGCTCAGCAATTCTTCGTGAGCATGTCTCTTTGTAGTTACATCCCTATCCCACCTGAGCAGCCTTGCCTGGGGGATGAGCCGCTTCAACTCCTCCTCCACCTTTTGAGTGCCGATGCCTAGAAATCTGATGCGATGTCTGAAGCACTGTGGGCAGGTCTGGGACACTGGAATAGCATAATGGCAGCGATGACAAGTCAGTTTTTCCTCTACCGAATGATAGGTGAGAGCTATGGAGCAGCGTGGGCAGCGAAAGACGAAGCCACAATTGCCGCATCGGACAAAAGTGGCTGTGCCACGTCGGTTGAGGAAAAGAATTACCTGCTCATCTCGTGCCAGGCTCTCCTCCACGGCAGCCAGCAAGGGGCGGCTGAACAGACTTGCATTTCCCGCTTTGAGTTCTTCCCTCTCATCCACGATATTTACTTCAGGCAGTGGTGAATAACCGTGAGGAGCGATCCTTTCTTTTAGCTCTAACAATTGATATTCGCTGCGTTGTGCCCTGTAGAAACTGTCAACATCGGGTGTAGCGCTACCTAAGATGACAACGGCGTTAATGAGCTCGGCCAGCTTGACAGCCACATCTCGAGCATGGTACCTGGGCGATTTATCCTCTTGTTTGTATGTCCATTCGTGCTCTTCATCTATTATGATCAGTCCAAGGTCGGGCTGAGGTGCAAATAAAGCACTCCTTGGCCCAATGACTACGTCGCAGTTTCCTTCCTTTATCCATTGCCATTCATCGAACTGCTCTCCCAAGGAAAGACCACTATGTAGCAAAGCTACGCGTCCCGGAAAGCGATTGGCAAACCTCTCCACCGTCTGTGCTGTTAAGGCGATTTCAGGGACAAGGCAAATGCCTCTTTTCCCCTCAGCGATAACCTTAGCTAAAGCCTGCAGATATATCTCAGTTTTGCCACTGCCGGTAACGCCAAAGAGGAGGAAAACTGGTGATTTGGACCAGGTGTCTTCGATCGATTTCCAAACGGCTCGCTGAGAGGGAGTGAGAACTGGCGGCCAAGAGGCTGTGAGGTTGAGACGAGACAATGGGTCGCGTCTGACTCTGAGCAGGTTTATAGAAAGCAAATTTTGCCTTTCCAGAGCTTTGATTGTATTAAGGGAGCAATTGAGGCGTCTTCTCACCTCATTAACGAGGACGGGTTGCGTTTGCTGGCTTAAGAATTCCAGAAGCTCCGCTTGCTTGTAGGCTCTTGCTTCGTTCAGCAGACTTATCTCAGTCTTAACCCTATCCTTGCCACCCGCTAGTTCTAGATAAGGAAATGTTTTTGGTTTTATCTTTGCCTTCTCCAATTCCTGACTCTTTGCAATTAGGCGGCGATGTAGCAAGTTGTTGGTGATTTGCTTGGCTTTCTTTATGCCGATCGCTTTCTCTACCTGCCACAGGCTCGCTTTCCCCTTTCCCTTTATGAGGTGCATAACCTGTCTTTGTTCCTGGGTGAGAGACGACAAATCCCCCTCGGGGTCTACCAATTGGAAATAAGTAACGAGCTTACGCTCGAAGCCCGGAGGCAGCATCAAGGCTACAGCATCAAACAAGGGAGAAAGATAATAATCGCTTATCCACTGAGCCAGCTTGATTTGTACGAGGGAGAGCAAAGGATCGGTGGCAATTACATCGGCTATTTCTTTGGTCGCTTCCACCGAGGGCTGGTCACTTAATTCGATTACAATCCCCTGAATGATTCTAGAGCCGAAAGGAACCCACACCGCTTGTCCCACGACGATACTCAATTGAGCTGGAATGGAGTAGCAAAATGTGGAACGGCTTCCTGGGGAGTTGACCGCTACCTCAGCGTATTTCATCTACTAGCCTCGCTAAGTGTATCGCGACAACCATTAACATGGAAAGTCAAGCGAATATCCTGAATTACGACTAGCGGGTAGCTCCACCACAGTATCCTAAAATCCCCCGCTGAGCAGTCTCCAAAGAACCAAGCGGCTTTTCGGCAAGCTTCTGCCCTTCCGCGCTTAATTAGCACAGAAGGATAAATTGCAAATCTTATGATTATCAAGAACATGAATACCCCTGCTATTACCGTTGTTATCCAGGCTAGCACCTTAGTTCTGGGGGGCTTGGTTCTCAGGCAGAGGCGCCCTACAGCGACAATTAAGACGCTTTGTGACCTACTCAGTGGTGGCAACTGGAGCCTATACGAATTTGGACTTCACGGCGGCGGTTAGGAAGGTTCTATAGAATATGAAAACCTGCTACAAATGCCAAAGCTATAGCTCTGCCTGCTTTGTCAACCCCACTTTTGCTTTCTTTCTCCCGCTAAGCAAGGGACTCGCCTTTTTGATTCCTATTTCTTCAAACACTTCTGGACTGCTCAGCCCATTCAAGATGCCTGTGGAGACTGCGTTTCCCACTCTTCAGGAATAGCTTTTTCAGTTACTTTCGCCCTTCTCTCCTTAAGTCGAGCTCGCTTGGCACTAAGTTGTCGCATATAGTAAAGCTTAGCTCGGCGCACTTTACCATGCTTGAGCACTTCCACACCTTGAATCATAGGGGATTGGAAGGGGAAGGTTCGTTCCACCCCAATACCGTAGATGACCTGTCTGACAGTGAAGCTTCCGCCATCAACACCTTTCCTAGTCCTGATGACTACTCCTTGAAAATGCTGAAGGCGCTCCTTATCTCCCTCGGTGATTCTGAAGTTAACCTTGACCGTGTCGCCGGGGGAGATTTGAGGAATATTTGGATTTATCTTTGGTTTGACAAGCTCTCTGATATCCATTTTCTCTCCTCAGTAGATAGAATTGCCTTTCTCAGGAGGTCAGGCCGCCGCTCTGCGGTTCGCAAAATGGCCTCTCGACGCCTCCACAGAGAAATTTCGCCGTGATTACCCGAAAGCAAAACCGAAGGCACTGACCAACCGCGATACGCTTTGGGTCTCGTGTATTGGGGATACTCCAAGAGCCCGTCAGTGTGAGAATCGGTATTCAGCGACATTTGTGAGCCTAATACTCCCGGAACAAGCCTAACTACAGCATCCACCACCACCATGGCCGCTAATTCGCCACCACTAAGTACATAATCGCCAATGCTGATTTCGTCGGTAGCCAGATATTCACGCACCCTCTCATCTACGCCCTCGTAATGGCCACAAATTAACATAAGCTGAGAACAAGGAGCCAGCTCTTGGGCAACCTGTTGTGTAAAAAGCCTTCCCTGAGGGGTAAGCAAAATAATAGGAATTTCGCCTGGACTAATCTGTTCCTTTATTGCCTCCACCGCCTCAAAGATAGGCTCAGGCTTAAGCACCATCCCGGGTCCACCTCCACAGGGATAGTCATCCACAGTACGATGTTTGTCGTATGTATAGTCACGAATATTGTGAATCACGATGTTGATTATCCCCCGATCTTTGGCCCGCTTCACAATGCTTTGTTCAAATGGGGAACTAAACATGTCCGGGAAAAGACACAATATATCAATGCGCATTGAGCTTTCCTGACAACAGCTTTCTGGGCTACCCATATTATCATAGTGAGCCTATGAAAAAAAGCTGGGTTTTTGAGTGGTTCTCGCCTTGCCGAACGAGCCTCCGGCAATCCTAGGCCTGATGGAAGGAAGAATTGGGAAATATCAGTAGGAAAATATGCAAAAGTAGGGAAAAGGTATTGACAAATTTGGGGTATAGAAGCGTATAATATTGTGGGGAAATGTGGGGAAATGTGGTAACCCGCGAGCTTTAGGGGTGAGATAAGCGTGTTCTTTGGTGAATATCAGTACAAGGTTGATGAAAAGGGAAGGTTGCCTTTACCTCCAAAATTCAGGCGCGAAATGAGGGATGGCGTGATATTGACCAAAGGGATAGAGAAATGCGTCGATGTCTATCCCCTAAGTGAGTGGAAGAGGTTGGGTGATACCCTGGCTGCCAAGGTGGTAACCCCAGCTAACGTGAGGAGGTTGAACCGGGCTATCTTTGGCTCTGCTTTTGGTGCTTCTTTTGATGGACAAGGCAGGATAACGCTACCCTTTCCATTACGCACCTATGCTGAGATTGGTGATACTGTAGTTGTCGTAGGTGCCAATGCTCGTGTTGAACTCTGGAATGAGGAACTTTGGAGGTCAGAAGCAGCGTCTGCTGAAGAACAGGTAGTACAAATCATTGAGAGTCTTGGAGCGCAGTAAATGAGTTTAACCGCGTCTTCACCCGTCCATACCCCTGTTTTAGTCAAGGAAGCTATAGAGGGGCTGGAGGTTCGACCCGGGGGATCTTATATCGATTGCACTGTGGGTTCAGGGGGACATGCCTTAGCCATTCTCGAGAAGGTTTCGCCCGGGGGAAGGCTTCTAAGCATTGATGCTGACCCTGAGGTTATTGAAATAGCCAAGTCTAAGCTTGCTTGTTATGGAGAAGCAGTGATTTTGGTAAACGATAACTTCGCTAACCTTGCAGCTATTTGTAGCAAATACAATTTATATCCAGTTGATGGCATTCTTTTTGACCTTGGTGTCTCCTCCCTGCAACTGGATACAGCCCAACGCGGCTTTAGCTTTCAGCGTGATGCTCCGCTAGATATGAGGTTCGACCCTAGCCAAGGGTTAACTGCCGCCGATATCGTCAACTCATTTCCCGAGCAGCAATTAGCCCATATTATCAAGGAGAATAGTGAGGAGCGTCACAGTAGGCGAATAGCCCGGCACATCGTGCAGAGTCGTCCCATTACTACCACCTTAGCGCTTGCCGAAGTGGTAGAGCAGGCTCTTGGCAGCAAGCATGGCAAAATCCACCCAGCCACAAGAACCTTTATGGCACTTCGCATTGCTGTTAATGGGGAGTTAGAGAGCTTGAAACTGGCTCTCGAACAAACCATTAACCTTCTTCGCTTCCGAGGCAGATTGGTGGTTATAAGCTATCATTCTCTCGAAGACCGTATCGTCAAGGAATTCATGCGACGCGAAGCTAGTAGCTGCATATGTCCACCAGGAACTGTGATATGCCGCTGTGGGCATGTGCCTACACTAAAGCTCATATCGAGGAAAGTCATCAAACCTACTTTGTGGGAGATAGAATCTAACCCTCGCAGTCGCAGCGCCAGGATGAGAATAGCTGAGCGCCTCAAGTGAGCAGACAATTTCAAATAAGGAGGTGAAAATGGCCAAGAGAATTGTTTCAGCTGTCGACGTAGGCACAACTAAAATAGCTACCATTGTAGCTAATGTGAAGTCAGAAAATGACATAGAAGTCCTGGGAGTGGGAGTTGTTCCTAGCCACGGTCTGCACAAAGGAGTTGTGGTTAATATGGATGAAGCTAAAGCATCCATTGCTGACTCGGTGAAGGAGGCACAAAGAATAAGTGGGGTACGCGTAGACTCTGCCTGCGTTGGTGTTACCGGCAGGCACATAAGTAGCCTTAATAATCGAGGAGTAGTGGCTATCCCGCGTGATGACAGGCTGGTTCGTCCCGGAGATCTCAAAAGAGTATTGTCTGCAGCTCGAGTCATCCCTCTTCCTGAGGGAAAGAAAGTGCTTCATGCTATTCCCCGCTATTATACTTTAGATGGTCAAGAAAGGGTAAAACAGCCGGTAGGCATGCATGGCACTAGATTAGATGTGGAAACTCACATTATTACTGCTTCGGTGTCCTCAGTACAAAATCTTGTTAAGTGCATCCGCGCTACTGGTATTGACGTGGAAGACTTAATTCTGGAGCCCTTGGCTAGCGGAGAGGCAGCGTTAACTCCGGAGGAAAGGGAAGGCGGAGTTATTATGGCTGATATTGGCGGCGGCACTACAGATATAGCCGTGTTTAGGGATGGCAATATTTATCATACCTCAATCATCCCCGTAGCCGGCTACCAGGTGACCAGTGATATCTCCATTGGTTTAGGCTTGCCCTTCCATGTAGCTGAGAAGATGAAGAAAAGCTATGGCAATGTTTCGACACAAGTGGATATTGACAAGGCGCCTGAGGTGGGCATAGAAAATGGTCATAGCGCCTCCTATCGAGACCTATGCGACATTATTCGCTCAAGGATGGAGGAATTGTTTGAGCTTATACTCCTGGAGATGCCTACCACTGATTATCGATCTTTGGCACCCTTC
>JAUVWD010000101.1 GCA_030604285.1 Chloroflexota bacterium | reverse complement strand
CTCAGAATGACAGGAAGCGAAGGGCTCGCAATGACATTAGAAGTTAGCAGGTTAAGATGGCAAATCGAGGGCAGGATATAGTTTCGACAATCAAAGAGCAGATTGAGCACTTCGGCGCTGCTGTGGCTGTAGCTAATGTAGGCACGGTGGTGGAGGTAGGTGATGGTATCGCTCGGATCCATGGGCTTAGTAGCGCAGCTTATAATGAATTGCTGCAATTCCCCCATGACATCATAGGGCTGGCCCTCAACTTGGAAGAAGACAATGTTGGTGCCGTCATCCTCGGTGACTGTAGCCAGATTAAGGAAGGGGATGAAGTACGATCAACAGGGAGAGTTGTTGAGGTTCCCGTAGGCGATAGCCTTATCGGTCGTGTTGTCGATCCTTTAGGGCGCCCACTCGATGACAAGGGACCAATTAAGACGGATAGAACTCGACCCGTGGAACGAGTAGCGCCGAATGTGGTGCTAAGAAGGCCCGTAGATACGCCTGTGCACACCGGGATTAAGGCTGTAGACAGTATGATTCCCATTGGGCGCGGTCAACGTGAGCTCATCATCGGTGACCGCTTCACCGGTAAATCAGCAATTCCTATTGATACCGTAATCGCTCAAAAAGGCGGTGACCTTATTTGCATCTATGTAGCTATCGGGCAAAAAACATCTAAGGTAGCCCAGGTAGTAGCCACTTTTGAGAAGCACGGAGCAATGGAGTACACCATTGTGGTGGCTGCTGGTGCCTCCGATCCTGCTCCATTACAGTATCTTGCCCCTTATGCCGGCTGTACTATGGGCGAGGAATTTATGGAGCAAGGAAAAGATGCCTTGGTTATCTATGATGACCTTTACAAACACGCCTGGGCTTATCGCCAGCTTTCTTTGTTGCTTCGTCGTCCACCGGGCAGAGAAGCTTACCCTGGGGATGTTTTCTATCTGCATAGCAGGCTTCTGGAAAGGGCGGCCAAGCTAGCTCCCGAGTATGGCGGTGGTTCCCTTACTGCCCTGCCTATTATTGAGACTCAAGCCGGAGATATATCAGCTTACATTCCCACAAATGTGATTTCCATTACCGATGGGCAGATTTATCTGGAAACTGACCTATTCAATGCTGGCATTCGCCCCGCCATAAATGTGGGGTTGTCAGTTTCTCGAGTTGGTGCCTCTGCGCAAAGGAAAGCCATGAGGCAGGTAGCTGGCAGGTTACGGCTGGAGCTTGCTCAGTTTCGGGAGCTGGAAGCTTTTGCTAAGTTTGGTGCCGCTGAACTGGATAAGGCTACTAGAGATCAACTCGAGCGTGGCAGGCGTATCACTGAGGTATTGAAGCAGCCACAATATACCCCCATGTCCTTGGGAGAGGAAGTAACGATTCTCTACGCCGTAACCAATGGCTATCTTGATGATGTTCCTGTAGATAGAGTAATCGCCTGGGAGGGGACTTTTCACAGATTTATGGAAAGCAACTACCATGAGTTGGAGCAAAGGATTAACGATGACATGGAGATAAAGGCGGAGACTGAAGAAGCTTTGAAAGCCGCGATAATGGAATTCAAGGAAAGCAGTACCCACTAGAAGGCCAAGGAATGACTTTCGTCTCAGTCTCAGCCACAGGTGAAGAGTCTCTGAGAGCCTTCGCTATCGCTCAGGGTGACATAGGGAGTTCAAGTACAACTAGAGGATAATGGCCACAACTCAGATTCTCCGTCGGCGTATACGCAGCATTGAAGGCACCGCCAAGATTTGCAAGGCAATGGAGATGGTTGCTACTGCCAAGATGAGGCGGGCTCAAGAGCAGGCGGTGGCGGGGCGACCTTACGCTCAGAAGATAAGCCAGGTGATTGCTGATTTGGCAGCCCAATCTCGAGTCGCCGAAGCAATCCATCCCTTGTTGCAAACGAGGGAGGTCAAAAGAATTGCCGTAGTTCACATGACTACCGACCGCGGGCTATGTGGTGGGCTGAATACCAATATTAATCGCCTCGTTGCCGGTTTTATTCTGGAGCAGAATTTGCCTGTTACCCTTGTTACTGTGGGTCGTAAGGGGCGGGCTTTCATGCTTCGTGCCGGGCAAGATATTTGCGCCGAGTTCACCGGGATTAGCGATCGGCCTACCCTATTGGAAACCCTTCCTATCTCACGTGTCGTTATTGCAGACTATAGCAATGGTGATGTTGACCTGGTATATCTTGCTTATCCTCGTTTCGTCACCACTATGGTGCAGCGACCTGCAATCGAGGTGTTGCTCCCTATTGAGCCAGCTAAATTACCCCCAATTCAAGCAGTAGACTACATTTATGAGCCCAAGCCTAGCGTTGTCTTAGATGAGCTATTGCCAAGGTATGTGGAGATGAAGGTGTACCACGCCATCCTTGAGCTTGTTGCCAGTGAGCAATCGGCACGCATGGTGGCTATGCGCAATGCCAGCGATAATGCTAAGGAACTTACGGAACACTTGACACTGGTGTTGAACAAAGTTCGGCAAGAGACGATTACTAAAGAGATTTGTGATATTAGCGGAGGTTCCGGGGCCCTAGCAAGGAGGTAAGGAATGGCAGAAGGCGCAAAGGGAAAAGTTGTTCAGGTTATCGGGACAGTAATTGATATGGAATTTCCTCCTAATGAACTGCCAGCGATAAATAATGGCATAGAGATTCCTCAAGATGGTGGCAAAATCATTGTTGAAGCGCAGCATCATATTGGCAATAACTGGGTGCGCGGTATCGCCTTGACTTCCACGGATGGACTGGCGAGGGGTGCTGAGGCAGTCGACATGGGAAGTCCGATAACTGTGCCAGTGGGGAGGGCGACCCTGGGCAGGCTGTTCAATGTCTTTGGTGAGCCTTTGGATGGACTTGGGGAGGTAAAAGCTGAACAAAGGCTTCCTATCCATCGTCCGCCGCCTCCTCTAGTAGAGCAGGAGACGACTCCTCAAGTTTTGGAGACTGGGCTCAAAGTGATAGACCTTATCACCCCCTTCACTAAAGGGGGAAAGATTGGGGCGTATGGCGGAGCAGGTGTGGGTAAGACAGTTATCATCATGGAGCTGATTCGCAATATTGCCACTGAGCACGGCGGCTTTTCTGTTTTTGCCGGCGTGGGTGAAAGGTCACGAGAGGGGAATGACCTCTGGTTAGAAATGCAAAGGTCCGGAGTTCTAGATAAAACTGTTCTTGTCTTTGGGCAGATGAATGAGAGCCCTGGTGTTCGAGCTCGGGTGGCGCTAACTGGGGTGACTATGGCAGAGTATTTCCGTGACGTCGAGGGACAGGATGTCCTTTTCTTCATAGACAACATCTACCGGTATGTCTTAGCTAATATGGAATTATCGGCGTTGCTGGGGCGCAT
>JAUVWD010000003.1 GCA_030604285.1 Chloroflexota bacterium | reverse complement strand
GCAACCGGCCTAGCCGAGTCGGGTTTCGTTTCCTTGAAGATGGCAAGAAGGTGCGGATTTGCCGCTCTTGTGGTGAGGTGATTGATTAACTTAGTTATGACATCTCGGTTAAAGCAAAAGTACTCAACAGAGGTTATTCCTCAGCTCAAAGCCAATCTCGGGTACGGTAATGTGATGCAGGTACCCAGGTTGAAGAAGGTGGTGCTTAGTATTGGTTTGGGCGAAGCAATACTAAACCCTAAAGCCCTCGAGGGAGCAGCAAGAGATTTGGCTGCTATCTCAGGGCAACATCCAGTAATTACACGGGCCAAAAGGTCTATTGCCGCCTTTAAGGTTAGAGCTGGCATGCCCATTGGTATGATGGTGACACTCAGAGGCAAACGAATGTATGATTTCTTTGACAGGTTGGTCAATGTTGCGCTACCACGTTTCCGCGATTTCCAAGGAGTATCAAGGGATTCTTTCGATGGCCGTGGTAGTTACAATCTGGGCATGAGAGAGCAGATAACCTTCCCCGAGATTGATTATGGTAAGGTGGAAAAAGTTCGCGGCCTCCAAGTAACCATAGTCACCACAGCCAAAAGTGATGATGAAGCTAGGAATCTGTTGGAACTCATGGGCATGCCCTTCAGGAAAAGTTGAAATGGCGAAGGTATCTAAGATAGAGAAATCAAAACGGCCGCCGAAGTATAAGGTGCAACAGCGTAATCGCTGTCAACTGTGTGGCCGGCCACGAGCTTATATGCGCCAATTTGGCCTATGTCGCATTTGTTTCCGAAAACTCGCTCTGACTGGCCAAATTCCCGGAGTAAGAAAGTCGAGCTGGTAAAGGGATTTCATGGTGGTTACTGATCCAATTGCGGACATGTTAACACGGATTCGCAATGCTATTATGGCAGGCCACGAAGATGTGCTTGTGCCTGCCTCTCGAATGAAGCTCTCTATTGCTAGGACTCTTAAAGAGGAGGGCTTTATCCAGAATTATGAGACTCTTAAGGGCAAACCTCAAACAATGATAAGAATTCACCTCAAACACCCGGATAGCCGACCAGCGCTGCTCGGTTTGGAAAGGGTGAGCAAGCCTGGCTTAAGGGTTTATGTCGGAAGGCGCGAGATCCCACGCGTCTACGGTGGGTTAGGCATCGCCATCGTATCTACGTCCAAGGGGATTATGACCGGTCAGGAGGCATGGCGACATCGCCTCGGTGGTGAACTTCTGTGTTATGTGTGGTAAGTCAATTCACAAGCTATTAGAAAATGTCTAGAGTTGGTTCGCTTCCCATTGCAATACCTTCGGATGTTGAGATAGAGATTGAAGGGAATCAAGTGACGGCAAGAGGACCCAAAGGCGAGCTGTGCCGTTCCTTCCCTCAATGCATTTCGGTTGCTTTGAAAGACGGCAGCATGATTGTGACCCGATCTGGCGATGATAGAACTAGTCGTGCTTTGCACGGACTAACACGCAGCCTGTTGGCTAATGTAGTTGAAGGGGTGAGCAAAGGCTTTGAGAAGGCGTTGGAAATAAGTGGCGTAGGTTATAGGGCGCAAGAAGCTGGTGGCAAACTACTGCTTCAAGTTGGATATGCTCATCCCGTGGAGGTCCCCATTCCACCTGGTATCTCCGTAACTGTTCAGGGAACGAATCGCATTCGTGTTAGTGGCGTGAATAAGGAGATTGTTGGGGAGGTAGCAGCCAGAATTCGTGCTGTACGCCCGCCTGATCCCTATAAAGGTAAAGGCATTAGATACGCTAAGGAGAAGCTACGCCTTAAACCTGGCAAGGCAGGCAAAACAGCAGCTCGGAAGTAGAAGAGTTGATGGCTAAGGCAGATGCAAGACTAGCTCGAAAAATCCGACAAAGAAGAGTGAGGAAGAAGGTAAGGGGCACAACTGCGCGACCTCGATTGTCTGTTTCTCGAAGTTTGAATCACATTTATGCCCAGGTTATAGACGATTCCATCAGCCAAACCTTAACTTCAATGAGTACTCTTGCTCCAGAAGCGAAGCAAAAGGTCGAGGGGATAACGAAAACGAAGAGGGCCGAACTTGTAGGTTCGTTGCTTGCTCAAAAGGCGTTGGACAAAGGAATAAAGCGTGTAGTTTTCGACCGTGGCGGTCATAAATACCATGGCAGAGTTAAAGCTCTGGCTGAAGCCGCCAGAGGAGCTGGCCTGGATTTCTAGGGCTATTCTTATGAAGGCAGTCACAAAAATCTTTGAACCGCAAGTGAAAGTTGATCCTTCAGAGTTAGCAATTACAGAAAAGCTAATTGGCATTGACCGAGTGACCAAGGTAGTCAAAGGTGGTCGGCGACTTCGTTTCAGAGCTTTAGTGGTTGTCGGGGACGGGAATGGGCACGTAGGGTTTGGTTTGGCTAAAGCAAAAGAAGTTCCCGAGGCAATTCGCAAAGCTGGCTCTGTAGGGCGAAAGACCTTAATCAAAGTCCCCACTAAAGGTACTACTATTCCCCATGAAATAATAGCCAAATTTGGGGCATCTAAGGTTTTACTTAAGCCAGCAGCGCCGGGGACAGGAGTAGTTGCTAGCAGCAGTATCCGAGCAGTGCTCAATGCAGCAGGCATAAAAGACATTCTTACTAAGTCCCTAGGCAGCTCTAACCGTATGAATGTAGTCAAAGCGACTATGCTTGGTCTAGCTAACTTGAGGAAGATCGAAGAACCTGTAGCTGAAGGCGTACCAGAACATGAAGCAGAATGAAATAAAGCCTCCTGCTGGCAGCACACGAAAGAGAAAGCGGATTGGACGGGGGGATGGTAGTGGGCATGGCACTTACTCGGGGCGGGGTGTTAAGGGGCAGAAGTCTCGCTCTGGTGGGGGTGTGCGCCCTGGCTTTGAAGGCGGCCAACTACCTATTACCAAACGCTTGCCGCGCAAGAGGGGTTTCACTAATATATTCAAGACCGAATACAGCACTGTAAACCTAGGAAAGCTCGGAGGTTTCGCCCCTGGTAGCAGAGTTGGACCGCAAGAATTGCTTGAAGCAGGGCTGGTGAAATCCATCAAGCAACCGGTTAAGATCTTGGGCGATGGTGAAATCAATCAGCCGCTTTTAGTTAGAGCTGACAAGTTCTCCGCCGCTGCGCACAGCAAAATTGTTGCTGCTGGAGGAAGCGTAGAGGAAATGCCTAATGCGACGTAGGCAAGCTCGGCCGCGCCTCATGCAGGCAATGATGGATGCGTTCAAATTGCCTGACTTGAGGCGAAGGTTGCTTTTCACCTTAGGCATATTGGTGGTTTTCCGCTTCCTGTGCCATGTTCCCTTGCCCGGGGTAGATATCGATGCGCTGCACCAGCTTTTTGAGCAAAATCAACTCCTGGGGATGATCGACCTATTTAGCGGTGGCGCCATGAAGAATTTCAGCGTGGCTGCTATGGGTGTTTACCCCTATATTACGGCTTCGATAATCATGCAGTTGCTCGTTCCCGTCATTCCTAGGCTGCGAGAGCTATCCCAGCAGGGGGAAGCAGGCCACCGCAAGGTCAACCAGATTACTCACCTACTCACTGTGCCCTTGGCGGCTCTGCAAGGCTATGGTCAACTAGCCATATTACGAAGTCAGGGGATCGTTGGCCATTTTGACGCACTGACTGTCATGACTATAGTGGTGTCAATGACTGCCTGTACCATGTTTCTCGTCTGGCTTGGTGAGTTGATTACTGAGAGGGGTATTGGGAATGGGATATCAATTATAATTTTTGGTGGCATTGTAGCTAGTTTGGCAGACACAGTCGCTCGCGGCTCACTAGCCTGGAACGAGAATCCGTTGGGCCTAATCACCTTTGTCATTGTAGGCTTGGCCACTCTGGCACTCATTGTCATATTCATCGAGGGTCAGCGCCGGATACCGGTTCAATATGCTTCCAGCACTTTTCGCAGTGGTCGCATGTATCGACAATCAGGCTCGACTTACATCCCACTGCGGGTAAATACTGCTGGGATGATACCACTCATATTCGCCATAGCTCTGATGACGTTACCGGGGACGATTGCAAGCTATTTTGCCGCTCCAGCGGGGCAAGACCCTAATCTAGCTAATACGATTGTGCTGATTTTCAACCCTGCGACGGCTGCTCCTTTAGGTTTGATCTATTGGGGGCTATACTTCTTACTGGTACTGGGTTTCACTTTCTTCTATACTATGATCATATTCGAGCAACTAAATCTGGCAAGGACTTTGCAACAGCAAGGTGGCTTTATCCCTGGGGTTCGCCCCGGGAAAAACACGCAAGATTATTTGAACCGGGTTATTAGGCGGATAACCTGGGGCGGTGCCTTTTTCCTAGCCGGGGTGGCAATCATACCCTTCATTGCTCGAGGAATCACTGATGTGACAGTACTAACAATTTCCAGCACCGCCTTGCTTATAGCTGTCGGTGTCGCCTTGGATACCATGAAGCAATTAGAGGCTCAGCTAACAATGCGCCGCTATGAAGGTTTCCTAAAGTAGAGGGAGAGATGACGACCAAGATTGAAAGCGTAAGGGCTAAAGGGATCTTTGATGATGCACCGTCGCCGCATAAGGGAAGCACTTCAGATACGAAGTAGGCTAGGATGCTCTTCGTGGGGATTGCCTCTCTTTAGGAACTTGTGACATGCAGAAGATACAAAGGACGATTCAGGAAAGGGACCACTGTATTAAAGAGGCACAGAACCTGGCAGAGATCTTAGCTTAGGAGGTAGTTGTGTATCTTATCCTTTTGGGCGCTCCAGGAGCAGGAAAGGGAACCCAAGCAGATATTCTTTGCGAGAAAATGAATTTGGCTCATATAGCCTCTGGGGATCTGTTTCGACAGGCATTGGAGAACAAGACGGAACTGGGGCTCTTAGCAAAATCTTACATGGAGAAAGGGGAGCTAGTCCCCGACGAAGTGACAATCAGGATGATCCTTGAACGGATAGCCTATGACGATTGCGCTTCAGGTTGCATCTTCGATGGCTTCCCCCGAACTCTTGACCAGGCAAGAGCTCTAGATGAAGCCCTTGCTGCCCGGGGGAAGGCTATAGATAAAGCAATGTATCTTGAAGTACCCGAGCAGGAATTGTTGAGACGACTTAGCGGGAGGTGGCTATGCCGAAACTGCCAGACACCATATCACATGGTAACTTCAGCGCCCCAGGTACCAGGGAAATGCGACAAATGTGGTGGTGAATTGTATCAGCGCCCCGACGATAAGGAGGAAACGGTTAGAGGGAGGTTGAAGGTTTTTTTTGCTGAAACTGCTCCTCTTCTTGATTACTATGAAAAGGGGAGCAGACTTGTCAAAGTCAATGGCAGCCTAGGAATAGAGGAGGTAGCCAGGCAAGTAATAGGTATGCTCAAGGAAGGGAAGTGAGTGATTATTGTAAAATCCCCAGAGGAAATAGCTATCATGCGTCAATGTGGCAGAATTTGGGCAATTCTCATACACAAGCTAAAGAAAGAGATAACTGCGGGGAGCAAAACTCAGCAGCTAGACGTCATGGTTGCCCGTGAGCTAGAGGAACTGGGAGCTAAGGCTTCCTTTAAGGGTTACCAAGGCTTTCCATCTTATCTGTGCGTATCGGTCAACGGTGAGGTGGTACATGGGATCCCGGGCGAGCGCATACTAAAGGAAGGAGACATTGTTTCTTTGGATCTAGGAGTGAGTTATAGGGGCTTTCATGCCGATGGAGCTATAACGGTTGGCATAGGTGAGATCAGCCCTCAGGCACAGGAACTAATGGCCGCTACCGAAGGAAGTCTACAAGCTGGCATTGCAGCAGCTAAATGCGGCGGACATCTAGGAGATATTTCGACTGCCATCCAAAGCTATGTCGAATCAGGGGGTTTCTCTGTGATCAGGGAATATACTGGGCATGGCGTCGGGAGAGTCTTGCATGAGGAACCACAAGTGCCCAACTTCTCTTTTGGTTCAAAGGGTATCCTGCTCCAGAAAGGTATGACCTTAGCTATCGAGCCAATGGTTAGTGCTGGGGATTGGCATACCAAATTGGCTCCCAACCAATGGACGGTGCTAACAGCTGATGGAAGCCTCTCAGCACACTTTGAACATAGTATAGCTATCACTGAAGCTGGAACTGAAATACTTACGCAGTTGTAGGGTTGTGGCTAAGAAAGAAAAGATAGAGGTCGGGGGCAACGTGATCGAGCGCTTACCGAACACCATGTTTCGCGTTGAGCTGGCCAATGGACACAGAATACTGGCTCACATTTCAGGGAGAATGAGGAAGCACTACATTAAGATCCTACCCGGCGATAGAGTTTTGGTGGAGCTATCTCCCTATGATTTGAGCCGCGGCAGAGTTACTTATCGGCTCAAATAACAAATTTGCCTTTGACACGTTGAGTAATAGAGTTTATTATAACAGTTCGTGTTTGGTAGTGAAATATGAAAGTGCAGGCTTCAGTCAGGCGCCGTTGCACAAAGTGTAAGATTGTGAGGCGTAAAGGCATAGTTAGAGTTATTTGCGAAAATCCGAAGCATAAACAAAGGCAGGGTTAATTTATGGCACGGATTGCCGGAGTCAATCTTCCTAACAATAAAAGAGTTGAGATAGGCCTGCAATATATCTACGGTGTTGGTCCCACATTGGGTCGGCGGATCTTGTCGGCTACCGGCGTGAACGCCGACACCAAAGTGGAACAGCTTACCGAGGATGAGGTAAGCCGCCTTCGTGATGTTATTGAGAAACAATATAAGGTAGAAGGCGACTTGAGGAGGGAAGTTCAACTCAACGTGAAGCGGCTCATTGAGATCGGTTGCTACAGAGGCATGAGACACCGCATGAGTTTACCAGCTCAGGGGCAAAGGACACGAACTAATGCTCGCACCAAGAGAGGCCCGAGGAAGACAGTGGCAGGTAGAGGCAAAAGGCGCGGGCTAGGTAAGAAATAAAGGAAAGGATTATTTGAAATGCCAAGGAAAGGAAGTGGCAAAGGGAGAAAACAGACACGCAGGGGAATTAGTGAAGGGAGAGCCTGCATTCAGTCTACCTTTAACAATACCATCATTACTATTACTGATTTACTGGGCAACGTTATTGCTTGGGGAAGTTCAGGTACAGCTAGGTTCAAAGGTTCCCGAAAGGGAACTCCTTATGCTGCCGGGATGTCCGCTCAGGAAGCAGGAAGAAAAGCTATGAATAGCGGCATGCGTCGGGTAGAGGTTTATATCAAAGGTCCTGGTAGCGGGAGAGAGGCAGCTATTCGTGCCCTACAGGCTTGTGGCCTTACTGTTACTAGAATCAGAGATGTTACCCCTATTCCCCATGATGGTTGCCGCCCTCGGAGAAGGAGGCGAGTGTAGAGGTGAAGAGATGGCACGTTATATAGGGCCCAGTTGTCGCTTGTGTCGCCGCGTTGGTGAAAAACTGATGCTGAAAGGTGAGAGATGTTCCACTCCCAAGTGCCCTGTAGAGCGGCGGAATATTGCTCCGAGAAGGCGTTTCCCCCGGCAGCGCAAGATTTCTGATCGTGGGCTTCAGTTGCGAGAGAAGCAAAAAGTGCGGTTCAGCTATGGGGTTTTGGAAAGGCAGTTCCGTGGACTCTTTGCCAAGGCGGAAACAGCGCCAGGCATTACAGGGGAAAACCTGCTCATATTACTGGAGAGGCGGCTAGATAATGTGGCCTATCGGCTTGGCTTCGGTGATTCTCGCTCCCAGGCACGGCAAATAGTGCGGCACGGACATATCTTGCTTAATGGACGTAAGACTAACATACCGTCTTGCCTAGTAGAATCAGGCGATGTCATTGCATGGCGGCAAGCCAGTATGAAAACTGAATATTATAAGGCGTTGGTTGAGAAGATTGATGTTGCTATTAGACCTCCCTGGTTGAGTTTGGATAAAGAGAAGATGGAAGGTACGATACTGGCCCTGCCTGGCCGGGATGATATTGACGCTAAGTTTGATGCAAAAACTGTCGTTGAGTATTACTCTCGGTAATACTCTGAAGATATTCTCATCTAGGAGGCTTTTCATTGCTTAATCTACCGTTACCAGAGATAAAATGTGAGGAAAGCTCAGGCAACTATGGGCGCTTCGTTGCTTGCCCTTTGGAACGAGGTTTCGGTGTTACATTGGGTAATGCGTTGCGCCGTGTGTTATTTAGCTCTCTTTGTGGTGCTGCAGTAACCTGGGTTCGAATCGAGGGGATTCAACACGCGTTTTCTGTCATCCCTTACGCCAAAGAAGATGTCATTGAGTTTCTTTTGAATGTTAAGGAGCTGCGCATTCGCAGCCTTTCACAGCAGGCGGGCAAATTGATTCTCGAGGTGCAAAGGGAAGGCGAGGTTTGCGCCGAGGAGATTAAGCCATCAGTGGATTTTCAGATTGCCAATCCTGAACTCCATCTGATTACATTGGATTCCCCCGAGGCTAAGTTTTATGCCGAGTTCAATGTAGAGATAGGAAGAGGCTATGTACCTGCTGGCTCTACTAACGGTCTACCGCTCGAAGCATTGCCTGTAGATGCCATATTCACACCAGTGTACAAAGCTAATTTCTCTGTAGAAGCTATCCATCCCGGTCAAGAAATAAGTCAAGAAAGGCTCAATCTAGAGGTTTGGACTGACAATACCATTTCTCCGTGGCAAGCAGTTAGCCAGAGCGCTGCTATCTTGATTGATCAATTTTCCTCTTTCAGAGAGTTGGTTGAGGCCCCAGCGGGGCGCGAAGTGCAGTTGACTGGTGAATTAACAAGTTCACCTGAGCAATATAATATGCCTTTGGAACAGCTCAATTTGTCAACTCGCTCCTATAATGCCTTAAGAAGGGCTAATATTACCACCGTGGGACAGCTTTTGGAAGCAAGCCGTGACGGCCTGCCCCCCTTGCCAGGTTTTGGGGCGAAATCTCGGACTGAAGTGGAGGAAGTGATTAAACAGTTGGGTTTTCCCGTTGTTGCGAGGGGGAGGAAGGGAAAGGAATGAGGCATCGCATAGCCGGTCGCAAGCTAGGCAGGCCAACAGGTCACCGCTGGGCATTATATCGAAATCAGGTGACTGATCTGTTAAACCACGAAAGGATCGTTACTACTGAGGCCAAAGCCAAGGAGGTTCGGAGTTTAGCGGAAAAAATGATTACGTTGGGAAAGGAAGGCAGCCTGGCCTCACGTCGGGAGGTTCTGAGCTTTGTCACTGACAAGAGGGTAGTCAAGAAACTTTTCGATGAAATCGCTCCTAGGTACCGGGATCGGAATGGAGGCTATACGAGGTTATCAAAGCTGGGACCTCGCCCCGGCGACAATGCCCCCTTGGACCAAATTCAGCTAGTCTAGTAGTGAGTTTTACTAAGATTGCTCTGGTTGTAGAATATGAAGGGACACGTTATCACGGCTTCCAGTGGCAGGCAACTAAGCCCACCGTCCAAGATGAATTGGAGCGGGCTATAAGAAAGCTTGATACTAAAGCTAGCCGAGTTGTCGCAGCTAGTCGGACTGACGCTGGTGTACACGCCAAAGGACAAGTGGTAAGTTTTTGGACAAGGTCAACATTAAGCGAATGGACTTTAGTCAAGGCGCTAAACTATCATTTGCCAGATGATATCGCAGTTAAAGCAGCTTGCAAAGTAGATGCTAGTCTTAATGTCAGACGTGATGCCTTAAGCCGAGAGTATGATTACTATATTCTAAATAGCGATACTCCGTCACCATTAAGCAGAAACTTCGCTCTATTTTTGGCCAAACAACTGGATGTTGAAGCTATGAATGAGACATGCTACATTATGAAAGGTGAGCATGACTTCATATCATTTGCCAGTTCCCTAGATGGCATCAGAGAGACCGTGCGTACCATTTATGAAGCAGAGGTTAGAAAGCGAGGTAATTTTGTTATTTTCCATATAGTAGCTAATTCATTTCTGCCCCATCAGGTGCGCAACACTGTAGGCCTTTTGATCAGATTGGGGTTAGGTAAGAGAAATGTTGAGTATTTCCGCAGCATTATGGAAGCTAAGAGCTTGGGCTTGGCTGGACCGGCAGTTCCTTCCTGCGGTTTATACCTGACGAAAGTCAACTACCCTGGGCCTTTAGGTGAACAAATATGAAAACTTATCGCACTAAGGCTGGCGACGTCAAGCGAGAGTGGCACCTGCTTGATGCTTCAGGAAAGACCCTGGGCAGGCTGGCTTCCCAGGTAGCTAAGTTGCTCATGGGCAAGCATAAGCCAATTTATATCCCTTACCTTGACACCGGTGACTACGTTGTGGTGGTAAATGCTGCTAAGGTAAACGTGACCGGCAAGAAAGCCGAACAGAAAATCTACTACAGGCACTCAGGATATCCTGGAGGGCTAAAGAGCTTCACTTTCGAGGAATTGCTTGCCAGGCACCCCACGCGTGTGATTGAATTTGCCGTCAAAGGGATGCTGCCCAAGAATCGTTTGGGCAAAGCCATGTTTAAGAAGCTCAGGGTTTACGATGGGGGGGGCCACCCTCACCACGCTCAAGTTGGGGAAAAAGAGGTGAATACTGATGACCAATGAGAATTATGTTTGGGGCACAGGGAAACGGAAATGCGCTATAGCTCAGGTTAGACTCTTCTCGGGAGACGGGGGGATAACTATCAACGATAGGCCTTGTGAGGAAGTTTTCCCTCGTTTGGAGCATCGCCATGTGATCGAGCTTCCTTTCTTGGTTACAGATACCGCGGGCAAATTCCGTGCTGTGATAAAGGTAAAGGGTGGTGGCATGAGTGGCTGGGCTGGAGCCATTCGCCATGGCATCGCTCGAGCTTTGGCTAAGGAGAACGAGGAATTCAAGCGGATGCTGCGTAAAGAAGGTTTGCTTACCCGTGATGCCAGGATTAAAGAACGCAAAAAATACGGCCTCAAGGGCGCTCGTAGGGCACCTCAATACACCAAACGGTAGCTTTTCAGGTTTTCTCCTAGAAAACTCCACGATAGCTTATTGGCGACAAAAGGAAAAACTGAGAAAGGGAGAGTATTATGGCTCTAAGAACTGGGGATCAGTATAGGCAAGGTCAGGCAAAGATTAAGCACAATATCTATATAAATGGGAAGAAAGTGGAGAATCTGGAAGGTAATCCCAACACCAAGACGGTGCTGGATGCCACTGCCAAGGTTTTCGATTTAGGTATTGATCCCCAGTATGATGAGATTATGAATGTGGTGTCTCCTCTCATTGTGGAGAAGGTAAGTAGAAATGTACATCCATCCCGTTCTACCAGGGATTTGGAGATGCGCGCCGAGATGGGCCTCTTGACTTCCCAGAAACTGGGTACCTGCAACTATCGCTGTGTGGGTTGCGATGCCATACACGGAACTGCCTCAGTCACCTATGACATGGATCAGAAGCTAGGCACTGAGTATCACAAGAGGTTCACTGAGTGGCTCAAGTATATTCAGAAGAACGACCTGGCGGTCAGTGGCGGAATCATGGACGTCAAAGGCTCCAGAGACCTCAGGCCTGGAGAAGATGATCCTGACCACTATGTCAGAGTTGCTGAAAAGCGTGCTGATGGAATTGTTTTGAGAGGTGCTAAACTGCATCAGAGTGGTGCCATAGGGGCAGACGAGACTCTAGTCATTCCGGGTGTGGCCCCAAGGAAGGGTGAGGAGGCCTACGCCGTGGCTTGTGCCGTGAAGAACTCCCAAGAGGGAATTACCTACATCTCTCAATATAATGCTCTGTCAGCGGAGAGGGAATTTATTGGTGATAACTCGAAGCTGGGGAATCCTCTGTATGGTCAAAGGGAGACCTGCATGATAGTCTTTGATAATGTCTTTGTTCCTTGGGAGAGGGTTTTTGTGTGCGGCGAAACTGATTATGCCCATATGCTCCTGCTCCGTTTTGCTAAACAGCATCGTATGACTTGTGGAGGCTCATGCAAGGCAGGATTTATGGACCTTATCATCGGCGCCACGCAGACTTTGATAGAGTATCTTGGTCTGGATAGGGCGCCTATGATTCGCCAACAAATTACGGAAATGATAAAAGTGAGGGAGATCTCTTATGGCTGCACCGTAGCTGCAGCTTACAAGGGAGAAGAGGAACCCAAAGGTTCTGGCTTTTACCTGCCCAATGATGCTCTTGGCAATGCAGCTAAGCTCAATACATGTGATGGCTTCTGGGAGGTGATGAAGTGGGCCGGTGATATTGCCGGCGGATTCGTAGTAACCATGCCATCTGAGAAAGACCTGGAGAATCCTGTAACGAAACCTTTGATAGAGAAGTATCTGAAGACGCGTGGCTCTGCCCAGGATAGGATGCGAATGACCCGGTTCTTGCAGAACTGGGTAGCTGGTCTTCACGGAGTGGGCACCTGGCATGGGGCAGGTCCTCGTCAAAATCAGATGATGATGCTCTACAGGGACACAGACCTGGAGAAGAAGAAACAAATGGCTAAAGAACTGGCAGGATTGAAAGGCTAATGTATTTTCCCCGGGGGTATAAGTGATTCCACGAAAAGTTGAGAAGCCCTGGGGATACGAGCTGATCTATGCTGAGACTGAGAAATATGTCGGGAAAGTCATATTTGTTCGGAAGGGTGAGCAGCTCAGTTTGCAGTACCATGAGATCAAGGACGAAACGATGTACCTATATCGGGGGTTGGCGCAGCTAGAGATCCAAGATGCTAAGGGTAAAAGCGAGTTCATAAAGCTTTCCCCAGGTGAGTCTTGCCACATTGAGCCTGGCTGGCGGCATCGACTGACCGCAGTTGAAGATTGCGAAATATTGGAGGTTTCAACACCTGAACTGGATGATGTAGTGAGGTTGGAGGATAAGTACGGCAGGGTATAGTAGACTGCTTCATTAAACACCCACTAATTTCTTTCCTTCGTCTAGTAGCGCTCTTGCCCTTTCTAAGCTTTTGGCTTCGGAGTAGAGGCGGACTAATGGCTCAGTGCCCGAAAGGCGAATAAGCAACCAAGAGTCGTCGACAAGGAAGAAGCGAAAACCATCAGTTGTATCTTTCTTTGTTACCTTAGCGCCAGCTATTGTATCAGGAGAACTAGAGGCAAGGTGATCTACGATTTTTTGGCGCCTGCTTCTGGAGATATGAGAATCTACACGGTCATAATAGTGGGGACCGACTTTGCCATAGAGGTAATCTAGGAGCTGGGATGGTGTTTTGTGGGTTTTTGCCATAAAGTCAAGGAAGTAGAGCCCGGCAAGGATGCCGTCTCTTTCTGGAATATGGCCCCGGAAACCATAGCCACCGCTTTCCTCACCACCAATAATTGCATTTTGTTGTACCATCAAGGGAGCAACATATTTGAAGCCTACAGAGGTTTCATAAACGGGAACATCAAATATTTCCCCCAACCTGGAAATCATTTCAGTAGACGTCAGGGTTTTGATCATGGCACCTCGCTCACCGCGGATCTCCAACAGATACAGACATAATAACGCGAAGACTTGATGTTGATTCAGAAACTCTCCCTTTTCATCAATGATGCCGATGCGGTCGGCATCCCCGTCCAGGGCTAAGCCAACGTGGGCTTTCTGCTCGACAACCAGTCGCGAAAGCTTGGTCAAGTTTTTGGCAATTGGCTCAGGCTGAATTTCGGGAAATGAAGGGTTGCGCTCACCGTTAATCTCACTGATTTCCATATTTCCACCCTGAAGGAGAGTCTTGAAATAGCCAGCGCCAGCCCCAAACATGGGGTCAGCAATTACCTTCAATTCTTGACACCTTAACCCTTCCACGTTGATAAGCTGATTTAAACGCCGCAAGTAAACGGGAGACGGGTCTAAGTAGTCAACCAGTCCCTTCTTCAAAGCTCTATCTAAGGGAAGCCTCTTTACCAGATTGTCACGAATAGTGCGAGCAACGTTTTCTTCTATTTGGCCAGTAACCTCATTTGGAGCACTGGCGCCTCCCTGGGATTTGTACTTGAATCCACTCCAGGAGGCGGGGTTATGGCTTGCAGTGATTACAATGGCGCCAGCAGCTTGAGTAGCCGGAACAGCATGACTGACTACCGGGGTTGGAGCAGCTCTAAGGCACAAGTGAACCTTGATATCATTGCCTGCAATTACCTCGGCAGCGGCAGCAGCAAAATCCTCAGAAGCAAAGCGAGTGTCATAGCCAATGACTAACCCTTGCTCACCTAGTCCGCTTTGCTTAAGATACTGGGCTACCCCTTGGGCACAGATACGAACATTGTCAAAGGTGAAATCCTCAGCAATAATTGCTCTCCAGCCATCAGTGCCAAACCTAATCACAGTTTCAGGCCTGATAACGCTCCTTTCCCGCCTTCGTAGGATCTTTCAAAAGCCACTGGGCATGCGATTGCGAGGAGCGTAGCACCGAAGGAATCCCAAGGTAGGCGAGAGAGACTGCTTCCTTTCCCCTTCGCCACGCGCAGGGCTTCGGCTCACCGCAATGGCCAAAAAATTGCCCGATGATTGTACACAACTAACCATAGATTATAACAGGGTAACGCATATCGCAATCCGCCTTCAACAAAGGCGCTTTTGTTATGGTTCAGGGGGAGTTGTAGTGGAGAAAAGAACAAGAATTGCTATAGAATCTCCAGTCTCTTAGCTACGTCGTTAAGGTTAACAAACGGTGTGCAGGGGATGCTTGCCCTGTTGCAATGGCGTAGCAGTTCACCGCAGGCAAAAATGTGGTGAGCTAATTGTGCTGGGCCTATGTCAGAGACACCGTTCCCCACATACATTATGCGATAACCTTCAGCCAAGAAGAGCTTGGTGTATGCTTCTTTGAACCCCTCGTCCAACAAATTGCCATTTGGACCTACATACTGAACTCGGATGCCTTCGGGGCAAAACTCAGTCTGTGCAGCGAATACTTCAATATCATCTATACCAACGTCTTCCAAAATCTCCTTTATGTAGAAGTCCAGTCCATTGCTTACGATAACCAGACGAAATCCATTCCTATGGCAGCGGTTGACTAATTCCTCAAATCCGTCTCGTGTCTTCGCTTTCCTCTTGGCGACTTCAATCATGGCATGTTCAGAAGCCCTTACCATGGCAAAGGCTTTCTGGTTGAAACAGCCCACAGAAATCCTACCCTCCCGATGATCGGCCAACAACTGCCTCCAATCACCATTGGCAAAGGCACCTAATATTGAAAAACTAACGTCTTCCTCTGTAATCGTACCATCGAAGTCGCACTGCACTAAGGTCTTGGGTTTCAAGACTTGACTCACTCTATACCCCCGCTTCAGCCCTCAAGATTTCTGTCTTGTCTGTTTTCTCCCAGGGGAGATCAAGGTCTTCTCTGCCGAAGTGCCCATAAACGGCAGTTTGGCGATAAATGGGACGGCGCAAATCCAAGGTCCTTATTATGGCTTCAGGACGAAAGTCGAAGTGTTTCTTAACAAGCCCCAATATTGTTTCATCGGGGACCTTTCCCGTGCCGAAGGTTTCGGCGGATAGTGACAGAGGGTGAGCCTTTCCGATAGCATAGGCGACCTGAAGTTCAAGATAATCAGCGAGCCCAGCAGCTACCATATTCTTGGCTGCGTATCTCGCCATATAGCTGGCAGATCTATCTACCTTCGTTGGGTCTTTACCTGAAAAGCAACCTCCACCATGCGGACAGGCACTGCCATAGTGTCAGCTATGACTTTCCGCCCTGTGAAACCCGTATCACTCACGGGGCCACCAATAACAAACTGCCCAGCGCTATTGATGTAAAATTTGGTTCCGGCATCTATCAAATTGGGAGGGATAACTTTTTTGATCACCTCCTTGCTGAGTTCATATTCCATAATATTGCGTTCTATGCCAGGGTCGTGGTGGGCACCGAGAACAACGCAAACAACTCTTTTTGGTACGCCATAACTATACTCCATAGTCACCTGGGATTTGCCATCGGGCCGAAGATAGGGAATGGTTCGGTCTTTTCTGACCTGAGCCAGCCTGCGGCACAATTTGTGTGCCAGTGTAATAGATAAAGGCGTCAGTTCCGGTGTCTCTTTGCAGGCGAAGCCAACCATCATTCCTTGGTCACCAGCGCCGGTTTTATCCAGAATGTCATCGGTTGCCTCTCCTACTCTCATTTCCAAGGATTGGCCAACCCCGGCGGCAATATCGATTGACTGCTCCTTAATAGATACAAGAACGCCACAGGTCTGGTGATGAAAGCCATACTCAGGGCGTGTGTAACCCACCTCCTCTACTACCTGACGCACAATACTGGGGATTTCTACATAGCAATCGCAGGTGATTTCGCCCATGACTATCACCATTCCCATAGCGACGGCAACTTCGCAGGCAACCCGAGCAAATGGGTCTCTCTCTAGCATGGCATCAAGGATGCCATCAGCTATCTGGTCACATAACTTGTCT
>JAUVWD010000087.1 GCA_030604285.1 Chloroflexota bacterium | reverse complement strand
GTAATAAGGCCTCTCCTTGATATCACTAGAGAGGAGACGCTAGATTATTGTCGCGAACACCAGCTCAAGCCGCGCTTCGATTCTTCCAACCTTTCATTATCCTTTTTACGAAATCGATGCCGCCTTGAGCTTCTGCCTTTGCTTAGAAAATACAACCCTGATGTAGACCAAGCGTTGCTTCGCCTGGCTGAAATTGCTAGGGATGATAGTTCTTTCATTGAGCAGCAGGCTCTGCAGTTGTGGAATGAAGTGGCTAGGGAGGGCGATAATGCCCTTTACTTGGATAAGAGGAAGACTCGTGCTTTGCCTATGGCTGTGCAAAGACAGTTAATAAGGCTGGCAGGGGAGAGAATCCTAGGGGATGCCAGAGATATTGAGGCGAGCCATATTGAGGCGATAAGAAGCCTGTTGGCTAAACCTGTGGGCAAAAGGATTTCGTTGCCCCGCGGCCTTATTTGTTGGGGAGGGTACGATGAGGTTGTCATTGCGAGCGAAGCGAAGCGATTTCAGCTTTTATCTTCATCATGTTTCTTTCCACCGTTGAGTGGCGAGTTTCCTATCAACGTTCCGGGTGAAACAGTTTTGCCCGGCTGGAGGGTGATAGCTCGTGTCTCCCCTGTTATTGGGAGCCGAGGCTCTAAGCGCGGTGAACCATGTCCCCGTTTTTTCATTGCGAGCGAAGCGAAGCAATCTCATAGAAACTTCGTCGCCGATCTTGATCTGCGTCAAACAGGCACTGAGTTATTTGTCCGCCAGCGTCGGACAGGAGACAGGTTTCACCCTTTGGGAATGAACATGGCGAAGAAGCTCCAGGCCTTTATGGTTGATGCCAAGATACCTCTAGATTGGCGAGGTCGTATACCTCTTGTTTGCTCACCTCGACAAATCATTTGGGTAGTAGGCTGGCGGATTGATGATCGAGTCAAGGTTACAGAGGCTACCAAGGAGATTCTTCGTTTGGAGTTTATTGATCTATCTTGAAAGCAGTAGATAGCGAGTTACGTTTGCGTCGTCTTACCGTTGATGAAGCTTTGTTTCGGCTTGATCAGTACCTGAACGATGCTTTTATGGCTGGCCTACCCTTTGTGCGTATCATTCATGGCAAGGGGACGGGCACATTGCGCTGTGCCGTGCATGATGTGCTAGCCAAACATCCTTTAGTTGAGTCCTTCCGTCTCGGTGGCTATGGTGAAGGGGACTACGGCATTACTATAGTTGAGCTAGCAAATCGCTCTGAGACTTAGCTGGCCGATAGGTGCCTCATTGTGGCAGGGCATCCGCCATCGGAGCCTACTGGAAGCCTAAGCAGGACATCCTGGAAGGTTTGCTTAAGGTTCTCGTGGTTGATGCCCGCCATCTAGAGTCAGTGCCTGGGCGAAAGATGGAGAGTGGATTGTCGCCCTCGTTCAGCATGGACTCCCGTTTCTTGCTCGCTTTCGCCCCTTCTAGCAACTTTATCCTATCGTAGCTATACATATCTGATCTGCTTGGGGTTTTTCAGAGCGCTCTCAGCGCAGATGTTCATCTGCCGTCAACGATGATGCGAGCCTATTCAGCTAGATTCCTCACCTGTCTAAAGATTGACAGAGTTAGCTTCTTATTGTTATCGTTTATGATAGGTCGTGCTAGGTGGGGAGCTAGCGGTGCCCTGTACCCGAAACCCGCTACAGCGGGGCCGAATTCCTGTTTGAGATCTTAGCTGGTAGCGTTGCTTTTGCTAAGCGGTGTTGATGGCTGGGTTCTACGCAGCAGGGCGCTATGAACTCCGTCAGATCCGGAAGGAAGCAGCGGTAAGTAGTATTCTTTGTGTGACGTAGAGGCGCCTGGTTGGAGCTGGCTGGCACCAGCAAACTGCATAGTGAAGATCGAGGACAGGTGCACGACCTACTTGGGTAGATTGCCTCGGGAGCTTCAAGGCGGGTTTAGGACTTGAAGGCAAGTGAGCAATAGTCACACGAGGTGGCTCGAATATTGGTGAGCCAAAGTCGTTGGGTTTGCCAAGTAAGCGCCAAACAGACCGATTGCTGAAATTGATGAGGTTCAAGGGGAGAAAACGGCCGGGGAAGCTAATGCTTTTGGTCGCAGTGCCCTAGCGACTAATATGCGCTCCGACGCTGGTAGGACGGGTGAGTCTAGAAAGGTGGTCTGTTCTGGCTGCAAAGCTAGCGTCGGTTCATCTGAAGCACTAGCCAGGGAGCTAGGTCGTTACGGAATAAATGTCAGTGTTGTCCGTCCCGGTGCGATTATTCCTGAAAGTAGGGATGTAGTTCGTTCGAAGAGTCTGTGGACGGAAGAGGCAATGAAGGTGTTCACTCGTGAAGCTGAGGACGAGACAGCCAAGAATTAGTTTTCCCTGGGCTGCTCAGGGAAGCCGGAAGATGTAGGGGACGTCGTTGTCTTCCTTGCTTGAGACTGTGCTGGCTACGGCACCGGGCAGACCATGAGTGGTGGTGGCTGTACTATGATGCCGGAAAGGAACAGGCGCTTCGTCTGTCTGGTTGCTTGACAAGGTAGTCAAATCTATGTTATAGCTTACCAAAATTCAGGAGGTGATAAGTATGGCGATCAAGAAGGTATGTGTTGTAGGTGCAGGGACAATGGGTAATGGTATAGTGCAAGTAGTGGCGCAGGCAGGCTATGAAACGGTGATGGTTGATATCAAGCAGGAATTTGTAGACCGGGGGATGGAGGCGGTAAAGGGCAGCCTTGCCAGATTTGTAAAGAAGGGAACGAAGACGCAAGAAGAGGTGGACAAGATTGTAGCTAGAATTCATACGTCAACGGATCTGAAAGAGGCTGGAAAGGATGCAGATTATGTCATTGAGGCGGTATTCGAGAGGGCTGACGTTAAGCGGCCTATATTTGAGCAGCTTGACGAAATATGCCCCAAGGAGACTATTCTAGCCTCCAATACATCGGGGATACCAATAGCTCTACTTGCATCTGCAACTAAGCGCCCCGACAAGGTCATTGGCATGCACTTCATGAATCCTGTGCCGGTAATGCCGGGGCTAGAGGTGGTCAAGTCTTTGCTGACTTCGGAGGATACTCTGAACACCAGCCTTGAGTTTGCGAAGTCTTTGCCGAAGGAGACAGTTGTGGTTAAGGATTCCCCGGGATTTGTGTCAAATAGGATAATTCCATTGGTGCTAAATGAAGGGACAAAGTGTTTGGAGGAAGGTCTGGCCACGATAGAGGATATAGATAAGGTATGTAGGTTATCATTTAATTGGCCAATGGGTCCGTTCGAGCTGTCAGACCTCGTTGGGATAGATGTCGCCGCAGACCTTTTGGATGGGATTTACGAACAGACTGGATGGGAGAGATACAAGCCCACTCCATTGCTAAAGAGGATGGTGGAAATTGGATATACAGGGAGAAAGGCGGGCAAAGGCTTCTACACATTGTTTGGGAAGAAATAAACAGGGGGAATGAGAAATGGCGCAGAAGGAGTATGTCAATATCCTATATGAGAAGAAGGATAAAGTTGCTACCATAACGCTCTACAGGCCTAAAGCCCTGAATGCCTTAAGCATTGCATTGACAGCGGAAATGCGTGATGCTTTTCAAGACGCGGAGAATGATGAGAACATCAATGTCATCGTCTTGACTGGTGCTGGCGATAGGGCTTTCTGTGCCGGCGCCGATATTTCTGAATTTCAACAACTGAGCGCCATAGGAGCGAGAGACTTCTCTCTAGCACTACAAGAAGACACCAGACACATGGAGAGGATTAGAAAACCCATAATAGCCAAAGTAAACGGGCTCTGCCTGGGTGGGGGACTGGAGATTGCTATGGGTTGTGATCTCAGAATCGCTT
>JAUVWD010000024.1 GCA_030604285.1 Chloroflexota bacterium | reverse complement strand
TCTTCATTGCTGCTGGGGCTCAAAGAAGCCAGCAGATTGGCATACCTGGGGAACTGGAGGATATTGAAGGCTTCTACTATGGGCTGAGATTCTTGAGAGATGTGAAGGTTGGCAGGCCAGTCAGAGTCGGGCGCCACGTCGCCGTTATCGGGGGAGGTAACGTCGCTCTGGATGCCTCCCGCACCGCTCTTCGCCTTGGCGCAGATGAAGTGAGCATCTTCTACCGGCGATCGCGGGAGGAGATGCCGGTTAGCGAGGTGGAATATGACGAAGCTTTGGCTGAAGGCATCGAAGTCAATTTCTTGGTCAGTCCCACCCGTATAGCGAGTGAGAACTGGAAAATAACGGGCTTGCAGTGTATTCACATGAAGCTGGGTGAGCCTGACGCCAGCGGACGCCGACGCCCCATACCTATTCCTGGCTCAGAGTTCTTTGCCGAAGCAGATACTGCTATTGCCGCTGTAGGTCAAGCTCCAGACCTATCGTTTTTGCCGCCAGATAGTGCCCTTGAGCGCAGTCGATTGGAAAGGCTGGTTGTAGATGAGAACAGACTGGCTACCAATGTCCCCGGCGTCTTTGCTGGAGGGGATTTTGTCGTCGGACCGGGTATGGTGATAGAGGCTATTGCTGCTGGTAGGAGAGGAGCTATTGCCATAGACAAATACGTTAAAGGCGATACTTCAAGAGTTGAGATGTATGACTTAAAGCCCAGTGTTGTTGAGGAAGTAGTACGTGGGGAGGCTGAGGAAACCTGGGAGCCCCAATTCAGACCGGAAATACCCCTTCTCCCCGCTGAGGAAAGAAAAGGCAGCTTTAAGGAGACGGAGCTGGGATTTTCCGAAGAAAAAGCAAGGCAGGAGGCTAAGCGATGTTTGAGGTGTGACCTGGAACAGTAAGGTCGCCATCCATGTCTTGACAAGGGAGGTTGAGCATGAAATCCATTACCAAACAGAAGCCTTTTGATGAAATAAAGGAGCAATTAGATAGATTTGACCGAGTGTATATCACTGGCTGTGGCACATGTGCCACGATGACCAGAACTGGCGGCAGAGAAGAGGTTATGGATATGAAAGGGCGCTTGGAAGAACTGGGGAAGCTGGTAACTGGCTCAACGGTTATCCCCACCGCTTGTGATGAGATGACTGAGGTGGCTATCAGCGAAGACAAAGGAGCTATTCAAAATGCCAACTGTATCCTGGTTATGGCATGTGTTCTGGGAGTGCATAGGGTGAGCCTATATATTGACAAGCCGGTCATCCCAGCGCTCGATACCCTATTCATAGGCGTAGAGGATAGTCCTGGCGATTTTCGCGAAGTCTGCGCCCAGTGTGGCCAGTGTGTCCTAGGAGAAACTGCGGGCATCTGCCCACTCACAGCATGTCACAAAGGTTTGCTCAACGGTCCATGTGGTGGCACCAATAATGGGAAGTGCGAGGTGGATAGAGAAAAGGATTGTGCCTGGACTCTGATATATCAGCGCCTTGAAGCACAAGGGAGGCTTGATTTGATGCGTAAGTATCACGCTCCAAGAAACTCCAACGTAACACTCAGCCCACGAATGATCAAGATTACATCGCAGGCATAGACCGGAAGGTCTGTGCAAAGGAGGGAAAGTGGCGCCAAGCTTTAGAGAAATCCTTAATTCCGGGAACTTCGTGGTAACCAGCGAGATCGGTCCACCCAAGGGGACAAACATTGAGAAGATGCTCCACCACATTGACCTTCTCAAAGACAAGGTGGCTGCCTTGAATGTTACTGATCACCAGAGTTCCGTGATGCGCTTTCCTTCCCTTGGTGGCTGCCTTGCTATCAAAGAGCGAGGTGGTGACCCGATACTGCAAATGACTTGTCGTGACCGCAATCGGCTTGCCCTCCAAGCCGAGCTTCTGATTGCCTACACCAGGGGCATAAGAAATGTCCTGTGCCTAACTGGTGATGCTGTCCCGGTTGGCGACCACAAAGAAGCCAAAGGCGTCTTTGATCTCGACTCTGTCCAACTACTCAGAGCAATCCGACAGATGGAGTCGGGCAAAGACCTGGGTGGAAATGACCTTGATGGGGCTGTCGAATTCTGTGCTGGGGCTATAGTCACCCCCGAAGCAAGGCCAATCGAGCCTCAACTAATCAAATTTGAAAAGAAGGTTGAATCCGGAGCCGAATTCTTTCAGACTCAAGCAGTGTACGACTTGGATAACTTCGCTGAATTCATGCAATATGCCCGCAAATTCCCGGTCAAGATACTGGCGGGGATTGTCCTACTTGTGTCAGCCAGAATGGCTAGGTATATGAACGAAAATGTCCCCGGCATCTTTGTGCCGCAATACTTGATTGATGAACTTGCGAGTGCACCTAAGGGCGAAGCAGTCAATAGGGGCATCGAAATCGCTGGTCAGATGATTGCCACCCTGAAAAAGGAATCCCTATGTGATGGAGTACATATCATGGCTATTGGCAGGGAAGAGCTAGTTCCCGAGATTATGGAAGTAGCCGGGCTCTCTAGCTCCAAATCACAGACATAAACGGGTGCTGAGGGCGTTCATTGACGTATCATTTTCGCCTGGCCCTACCTTGTATAGTCACGGTTCGAGAAAAGAAGGCGGATTAGAGGTCTTTTTCTTTCTATAGCTGGCACCATTCAACAAGTTCAGCCAATGTCGAAGCCCATATCCGGGCTGGTGCTTACCTATCCAAGTCGGGCAGAGTGATGGCTGGTGGTGATGACACCACACGGAAAAAGAGGGGAGACACCAGCCCTACTTATTCTCCATATAAACCTTGCTCAAGTCAGGAATACCCAGAGGATTCAGCACATAACCTTTGACGTAAGGCTTCACTAAGATATAGTTGGTGCCAAACCATAAGGGGAGGCAAGGAGCTTCATCAACTATCTTCTGCTCCGCTTCCTGGTATATGCTCAGACGAATAGCATCGTCCTGTTCTACGGCTGCCCGGTCAAGCAAGCTATCCAGTTCAGGATTGCTATAATCAAAGAAATTGTTTTCAGCTTCACTATGAAATAGATTGTGCAGGAAATTGTGCGGGTCGGGATAGTCAGCCACCCAGCCCAAGATGAAGATCTCGTCTTTCTCTTCTTTTAGATTGTAGATGAAATGCTCAGGCTCCAATTGTCTTACTGAGGCTTCCACGCCGAGGTTCTCCTGCCACTCCTGTATAACAGCTCCTAAATAGGCGGGAATGTTGTTGCCATAACCTGAAACCGTGATGGTGATAGGCGGCAGATTGGAAACATCGCCATATTCTGAGGTGGCAACGAGTTCCTTTGCCTTATCCACATCGTAACCGATTCCTTCGAGGTCTTCATTATAGCCAGGCATACCTGGAGGCAAAATACCGTCAGCTTTGCTTACCATGTCTCTAAGCGTCGACTCAATAATTCGCTCCTTATCCACGGCAGAGGAAAAGGCACGGCGAATATTGGCATCGTCGAAAGGTGCTTTACTGGCATTAAATCCAATAAATGAAAGGCTGAGTTCCGGGGTTATGACTAATTCTTGGTGGAACGGACTAGCTGCATCCATAACCGTGTCAATGTAATCTCTGAAAACAGGGACAACATCGATCTCGCCTTTTTCATACATAGCCATGGGTACTCCGGCCAAGAGGTGAAAGGCAACTTGCTTCAATTCAGCCCGTTCGCCGTGATAAAGCTCGTTTCGCTCCAAGATTAAAAGCTCACCTTGTTTCCATTCCTTTAAGTTGAACGGGCCTGTTCCATTTGGCTCATGCCACCAATCCTTTCGGGCCTCCACATTAGCCTCCTCGAGCACAAAAGCAGTAGGATAGGTCAGCTTGCACAGGAAATAGGCCTTAGGAGCATCAATGGTAACCTCGACGGTGTAGTCGTCGATGACTTTGATTCCTGAGATCTCCTTTGCCTTGCCAACAAGGACATCTTGGGCGCCAATAATATCGCCTAGATAGGTAGCTGCCGTTTGAGAGCCTGTATCAGGATCACAAGCACGCTCCCAGGAATACTTGAAATCTGAAGCCTTCACTTCCCTACCCTCATGGAATTTCACCCCAGGGCGGAGATAGAAGGTGTAAGTCTTGCCGTCCTGGCTTTTCTGCCACTTCTCAGCAATGTCAGGCACAACCTGCAACTTGTCATTCAGGCGAACTAGCCCACTGAAGATTTGCATAATGTAGAGATGGGAGGCCATATCGTTGGAAATGGCTGGGTCGAGTGTTATGGGCCCGATATCCCAAAGGTTAAGGACGTCCTGGCTGGAAGACGGATGCCCAAGCTGGCAACCGATCGAAGGTAGAACTAATAGGGCAAGAATAAGAGAAAATAATAATACAGACTGCCGGATTCTTTTCACTAATTAGCCTTGGCAAGCATTAATTCCAGAGCTGAGAATAACTGAGAGGGGCTATTCATCCTCTGCGCTAGCTTTGCAAAAGGGCATAAATCAGTGCCATCGGGGTTCAAACCGGAAGACACCTTCCTCTCAGTAGCAGCATTTATTCCCTGCTCGCTGAGCATAGCCAATTCTCCCTTGCTTGCCATAGAAGCGTACACTGAAGCTATCTGGGCATAAACGCAAAACATAGCTGGAGACAGCCTCACTATTCGGTCGGCCACTGCAGCGCCATGGAGGCCACTACCATTATCTAGGAAGGCTTCAAAGAAAGGACACACTCCGTTTTCGTCAGAAGTTGCCAGGGCTTGCCCCCCTTTTGCCATGACTAGATTCAGCCTTTCCTGCTTCAAGCGATAGCGGCCACGCTCAATATCTTCCATCTTAGTTGAGTTCAGACAATTGATACGCCATTTGCCCCAGGCCAAGCTCTTGGGCAGCTCTTATCTGAATCAGGCTATCTGTTCCATTTATTCCCCCCAATATGTCGGAGGAGACCATGTGGCGATATTTCTCTGTAGGTTTGGCTTTGGCAATTAAGTCCAAGGATGCCTTATCAACAGCTACCACATCCATGGAGGCAAGGATGCCAATATCTGAGACTACTGGCAAGCCCGATGGCGGGGCGCAGTCACAATCGGGGGTTATATCCTGAACGAAATTGATGAAGGCAACCTTATCTGGAAATTGGCTTAGTACTCCGGCGGCAGAATGAGCTAGGTAAACTTGAAATCTCTCTTTGGCGCCGGGAGGCAAGTAGAAGGCTTGCTCAGGGCACAGGGAAAGACAATGATTGCAACCCGTGCACTTCTCATCGTCCCGTACTGCTTTCTCGTCAACAATAGATAGAGCTTTAAAGGGGCAAGCCTCGACACATTCTCCACAACCAGTGCACTTGGAGAGGTCCAGCTCCGCTCGATTTGCCCTGTGTTGACCGGCTTTTGACTCTTTGGTGACACATCCCATAGCGACGTTTTTGATAGAGCCACCAAAGCCCGATAACTCATGCCCCTTAAGGTGAGTAAGCACTATCATAGAGTCGGCGTTGAGGATTTCTTTGGCTACCTTTGTTCTGTCCAGAGGGCAATCATAAATCTGCTTGGGGATGCTCACCCATTCACCATCGTAGCCCTCTTCGCCATCAGCGATAATCACAGGAGTTTCCAATGACTCCTTGGTGAAGCCATTGAAAGCCGCAGTAGCTAGATACTGTCTGGCGGTAAATCTCCTTGCTGCATAAAGAGTCGTGGTATCCGTGACAAATGGCTTACCTCCAACGTCCTTGATCAGGTCACAAACTCGGCGCACCAATGCTGGGCGAAGATAGGTGCTGATGCCATATTCACCCATATGAACTTTCACTGCTACGGCATCGCCTGGTGCCACAACATGAGCTATCGTGGTGAAGAGAGTTCTAAGCCCTCCAAGAAAACTTCTTTTCCCACCATACGGGAAGAAGAAGACCTGACTTTCACTGGATTGCGCCATCACTCCCTCCTGTTACTGGATCGGACCGTCATCCTCTCATCCTTGTGACTATTTGCTAGCCATAGCAAGATCATTTCGCCTCATAAGCCTTGTAACTTCTCGCTCCGTAGAATACCTCGGAGGAAGTCACAACATTAAGACAAGCTGGGAGTCCTGAAGCGAATGCTCTCTCCAACGCAGGTCGAATTTCCTCTGGCTTCTCGACAAGCTCACCATACCCACCAAGCGATTCAACAAGCTTGTCGTATCTTGTGGCGCGGGCAAGATCCACCCCTATGGGGGTCTTCCCGGATGATTGAAAATAGGTTTTTGTTTGTCCCCACATAGCATCATTACTGATGACACATACGATGGGCAGCTTTTTTCTCACCATAGTATCAAATTCCATTCCGCTGAGCCCAAAAGACCCATCCCCGCTCAGCAATAACACCTGTTTGCCAGGTCTGGCTAGCCTAGCCGCAATAGCAGACCCTGGTCCAGCCCCAAGACTGCCAAATCTTCCCGGATCGAGCCAGTGCCCGGGGTGATAAATCCTCAAAGTCCTGGCACTGAAGCTAATGAAATCGCCTCCATCTCCAATTATGGTGGCATCTTCATCTACAAAATCGCGAATCTCCTTGCACAGGCGAAGGGGATGTATGGGAACAGCATCACTATCAAGAAGCGGCTCCTGCTCCTTCTCTCTCGTCAGTTCCTCCTCACGTACTTTGTCCACCCATTCGTTTCTGGAAATAGACTCTGATTTCTCAGTCTCGCGAATTAACTGTTTCAAAACAGCTTTGATATCCCCATATATGCCTACTTCCACAGCTCTGTTGTGTCCTATATCCTCAGGCTCAGAGTCGACCTGGATTACCTTCGCTTCAGAGCTAAACAGAGGAGGCTGACCATACCCCAATCGAAAGTCGATGGGGGTGCCCACTATTGCTATCAGGTCAGCTTGAGTGACGGCAAAGCGGCGAGCGTAGTTGAAAAGAAGGCGGTGCCCGTAGGGGACAGATCCCCGCCCCATACCTACGAGGAAAATTGGAGTATCGCTAAGCTCTATGAATCTCTGAAGCTCGTGATGGGCTTGAGACCACCAGATACCCCCGCCGGCAAGCACAACAGGTCTCTCCGCTTGAGATAGGAGCTTAACGGCTTCCTTTATTAAGTCGGGATCGCCTTGGGGCCCCGCGGTCGGCCGATAGTGGCTAGGAAATTGAACCTTCGCCTCATCCATATCAGCTTCAAGGACATTCTGAGGGATTTCAAGAAAAACAGGGCCAGGTTTGGGCCCGATAGCCTGCCGGAAAGCCATGCTCAAATATTCGGGGATCCTGCTTGTTTCCAACACTGAGCGAGCCCACTTAGTAATAGGACGCATATGTGCTACATGATCCAAATCCTGAGGGGGATCCATATCCCACTGTGTGAAGGGGGTTCTCCCCCCAATGGCAATCATCGGGATAGAATCCCTGAAGGCGTTAGCCACAGCAGTGGTCAGATTGGTGACCCCTGGCCCCGCTGTAGCTACTGCTACACCCGGGTTTCCTGTAACCTTAGCCCAAGCTTGGGCTGCAAAAGCCGCTGCCTGCTCATGCCGAACATCAATTACTTCGATCCCTTCACCTGCACATCCCTCGTAGATGGGCAAAATAGATCCTCCACACAGCGTGAAAATATAGGTCACCCCTTCCTGTTTCAGTGCCTTGGCAACCAGACGACCCCCGTTAATCGTGTTCATTTTCTCGCCTCGAACCAGATTAGCTTTTTTTGGCTCCTAAGCTTGTGCATCTTTCTTGTTGCAGACAATAGCGGTCGAGGACAGCTACGCCCATGATTTCGCCGGCCTCCACAACTCGTTTGGTCAGTCGAATATCCTCTTTTGGTGGCTCAGGGTTCCCGGAGGAATAATTGTGGACCAGAACCACATATACACAATACAACATTCCCAGTTAAGCTTTCAACAGCGAGCCAAAGATAGCTGTGACACAGATTCGGCAAATGGCAAATCATGATCCCGTTGACCCGCTTCCCAGAATTGAGAAAGGCGGAAGGCTGATAGGGAGCTAAAGATGGCAACAAAAGCGACTATTTAAGGAGCTTGTTCACTATTCAGAATGCAGAGGATTCCACCCAGTACTGGACAAGCCCTGCTGGCAGAATGCGTAGGTGGAAGGGCTCCGCGTCAGCGGAGACCCGGGTACTGGCACCACGATCTCGGCAGCACCACATGTTGCTTGCTATTCGCGGTGCCTATTGCGACAGCCGCTGATACTATGGTGCCTTTACTTGTAGTCGAGAGGAACTAGGTCTCCTGTCACTTCCTGCTGAGTGGCCCTCCGTTGGGGGTGGCTCGGCTCCTTACTTGGGAAACGCGTTCAGGAGCTGAC
>JAUVWD010000013.1 GCA_030604285.1 Chloroflexota bacterium | reverse complement strand
TTCATGTGCAGCGGGCAGGCGGCTTGACAGGGAGGGGTAAGGCTGTGGTCATAACGGGCTTCCTTCAGCCGCGTCGCTTGATAGTCTTTGATACTACCATCCCTCATTGAATACATTATCTCAGCCTAAGAAGCAATGCTAGCTACATGGTAACTTGCCTTTAAAGGAAGGAAAAGAGGGAATCCCGCTAATAGGGCTAAGTTTTATGCGGGAATTGTTGCCCAAACAACCCCTATTTTGGGATGTGAAAACCACGGAGATCAAAGGTGAATTTTGGGCAAAGAATGGGGGTGCCTATACCGTCACATCGTGACGATGCCCTTGCGTATCGCAAACTTGATGAGGTCGGTTCTATTGTGGATATCTAGCTTTTTCGCTAGACTGGTTTTGTGTGCCTCCACCGTTCTCAGGCTGAGTACCAGCATGTCTGCTATCTCCTTAGCGGTATATCCCTCAGCAACCAGCTTAAGTATCTCCCTTTCTCTATCCGTCAAATGTTGGTAAGGGTCCTTTCCCCCTTCCGTAGTGGCTTTCTGCTGACATTCCTCAACAAGAGCCGCTGCTGCCGCGGGAGACAGAAACGAATCCCCACGATGTATAGCTTGAATAGCTGAAGCGAGGCCGGAAAATGCCGCCATCTTGCTAATGAAGCCGCGGGCTCCCGCTTCGATAATTGGGATGATGTATTCTTTGTCTTCATACTGGGTGAGTGCTAGCACCTTTGGTCCCGGGAATCCCTTGCGTATTCTTCGTGTTGCTTCCAGTCCACACATGATAGGCATTGCCAGGTCCATGAGCACCACATCTGGTGCAAGCTTTCTTACCTTCTGCACAGCCTCCTTTCCATTTGCCGCCTCGCCGATCACTTCTACGTCAGCAACCATCGCCAGCAGAGCACGGATTCCATCTCGCACCAGGGTGTGGTCGTCAACTATTAGGACCTTTATCTTCTGCATCTGCCATAGACCCCTTCAGCCCGACTTTCACAACAATGCTGGTCCCTTTGCCTGGCTGAGACTTAACGCTACAACTGCCACCCACTAAACGTGCCCTCTCCTCCATGGTAAATAGGCCCGCCCCCCGCCCGTTCTTGTCCACCCTTGTAAGCTTACTGACATCGAAGCCTCTGCCATCATCCTGAATGCCCAATACACACCTATCGCTGTCGCAATCCAACCTTATAGAGATATTCTTCGCCTCTGAGTGCTCCAGGATGTTTCCTATTGCCCCTTGAGCGATACGGAAAAGCGTTACTTCAATTTCTAGGGGCATGCGCTCTTCCACACCCTGAAATTCCGCAGATACCTTAGTCCCCAGAGGTTCAAGGCTATCCCTAGCGTATCGATTGATTGCCGCAGCCAGTCCAAGCTCATCCAACAAAGTGGGGCGGAGTTCCTTCATTAGCTTGGTTACCTCATTTACGGTATGAAGTGCCACAGATTGTATCTTTTGAAGCTTCGTAATGAGATCGGTATCTACAAAACTTCTGGTTTCCGCCGTTGCTATAGCAGCTTGCAGGTTCAGGGTTAAGCTGGCAAGAGCTTGGCTAGTTTCATCATGCAACTCGCGGGCAATCCTTTTTCGCTCGTCCTCTTGGGCAGTAAGGGCGTGTCGAAGAAGGCTTTGATATCTTTCTCTTCCTATCTCCAGTCTTTGGTATAGCCTTGCTTGCTCAATTGCGTTGCCAAGCTGACAACCGATTGAATTTAAGAGGTACATATCGTCTGCAGAAAATCGAGCCGGCCTATGGCTGGCAATATTCATCACGCCTACAACCCGGTCCCTTGCTTTTAAGGGAACGCTGATGAACCCTCTAAGGCCTTCCGTGCTGATCAGATCCGGGTGGGCAGCCCGTGTGTCCCTGGAAATATCTTCCAGTATAATGGGTTGCCCAGTTTTGGCTACCCTTCCTGCTATCCCTTCGCCTAGGCCCATCTGCATCTGTTCAACATATTTGGCAGATAGACCACGATACACCCGGTAACTGAGCATCTGAGTCTGCTCATTCAAAAACAGTACCCCCCCTGTTGTAGCGTCGATGATCTCCAAGACGGTGTCAAGGGCTATAGTCAGGATGACATCTAAGTCCCACAATCCGCTAGTGGCGCTGGAAATACGGCTCAAAGCATGGAGATGGTGATGACGCCTCAGAATCTGATTCTCCAGCTCCCTTTCCGTAGTAACATCCTCCCTCAGTTCGGCAACCGCATTCATATTGCCTTGGCTGTCCCTGAGCGGATAAAGGGTGATTTTTACATACCTGTCAGATACCGCGTCGGCATGGTCAGGAGAAATAATCGTCGTTGGGCTGCCGCTTTGGACCACCTTCCTAAGCGGACAATTCCATAAGGGCGGACAGCAGGGATTGTTCCTGCCCTCAAAGACCTCGTAGCAGTGCTCGCCGATGAGCCGTCTGCCTTCCACCAAGTTCTGCCTCATAGCCAAGTTAGCAAACTTGACGTGGTATTCACTGTCAATCACGAAAAGCTTATCTGCTATACCATCCATTACATTCTGCAGGCTTATGTCTAAACCTGCCTTTCTGCCAGCTCCTTGAATTGCTGTCCCCTTTTTGCGCATTTCTTCCCCGAAGTTAGACTACAATATGACACCACACATGTCAAACAATGAGCCTAACCTGTGTCAGCTTCCACTTGTCGCTGTGAATCGTAAACCAAAGCCGCGACCTGTGCCCACCCAACGTCGGCAGACATGTGGATCGCAAAAAACAGAAATGCTTACTTGAAGCCATCCTGCACGACCACTCATCGATGCCTTCTACCCGCCAAGGCTAAGGGCGATACTGGAACAATCTCTGTTCTATTTCCATGTGGCCGCTTTGTTGCTTCTTGGCCAGCCCAGGATGCAGGCTAATGGTTCTCTTCCCTACCCAGTGAGCTGATTTCCTGAAGAAGGCGCTAAGTTGAGTGGGCAACCTCAGCCTGAGAAACATATTGTGAGCGGCGGATAAGGAAAGCTCAACAAGCAGCAACGTGTCAAATGTTGACAGAGCCAATTCTTTGAGGCATGAAAGCCCTCAGCTAATAGCTGTCAGTCTATATTCAGCTTCCCGTTCTTGGTAACAGCCGCCCACATCGGACATTGAAACACAATAGGTGTGGAGACCAAAGGAGACCAGACTCGGTTGTCACCCTAAATGGAGGGAAATATCCCAGAATGGCGCAATAGCGGCTTGACTCAAGAGTAGGCCGCTAGATTCATTGCCAAGATTTGGTATTCAGGAGGCTTTGACCTGGTATTTAGCTTTGCCTTCTTCGTACAGGTCGCCGCCGTAGATATCGTTTACCACTGTGACGGGGAAGTCCTCTACCTCTAAGCGGCGAAGCGCCTCAGCCCCTAGCTCCTCGTAAGCTACTACTTCCGCCTTCTTAATGCTCTTGGAAATGATAGCACCTGCACCACCTATGGCACCCAAATACACCGCTTTGTCTCTTACCATGGCATCCTTCACCGCCTTGGAGCGTAAGCCTTTACCAATCATCCCTTTCAATCCTTCAGCTATGAGGCGAGGCGAGTAAGCATCCATCCGACCGCTGGTAGTAGGACCGGCAGATCCAATCGGTCTCCCCGGCCTGGCCGGAGAAGGGCCCATGAAGTATATCACCTGCCCCTTAATATCAATTGGCAAAGGTTGACCTTGATCTAGAGCTTCAACCATCCTCTTATGAGCAGCATCGCGACCGACGTACATAACGCCAGTGAGCAAAAGGTTATCCCCTGCTCTCAGGTCTTTTAACGTTTCGTCAGTTAATGGAAGTGTAACTTTTTTTGCTTGAGCCATACTTATCCTCGTTTCTACGTAGTTGTGTGAATTTGAGCAACGGGTGGTATCTTATCTCGCCACGGTCTAGCTTCTTCAAAGGCGGCAGAGGCCTGAAGGACTGTAGCTTCCTCACCCCACCGCGCCACGATCTGAAGACCCACGGGGAGCCCATCACTTGAGAAGCCACAGGGGACACTAGCTGCCGGTTGTCCACTGAGATTGAAGGCAACAGTGAATGGGAAGGAACCCCATAGTGTGCCCACTGGTTTGCCATCTATTTCACGAGGTCGCTTTCCTAAAGGGAAAGCGACAACCGCAGTGCTTGGGGTGAGAAGGAGGTCAAACCCATCGAAAAAGAGCGCCATCCTGAGCTTGAAGCGTTCCAGAGCCCTCAGCGCCTGGGAGTATTGATAACCCATGACCTGCTTCCCTGCCAACAGCGTTGACTTGACGTAGGGCACAAGTTCATCAACAGCTTCCTCCAGGAGCTCCCCTGATACTGTATATTCATCTGCAAGTACTATAGGAGCAAAGATAGGGAAGGGTTCCTCTATATCCGGTGTTGCTTCCTCAACATTACACCCCAGGGACTCAAAGACCCTTGCCCCTGCTAAAGCTATGGCTCGAACTTCAGGGTCAACCCTAGCAAACCCCAGGTCGGGGCTCCAGGCAATACGCAACTCCCTTATCCTATCTTCGAGCGCTGTCAGGAAATCAGGTGAGTTCCCTCTTATGGAACAGGGATCCCTGGGGTCGTGCCCCGAGATAACGGTGAGCATAAACGCAGCGTCGCGAACCGTCCTAGAGATGGGTCCCATGGTGGCAAAGAGAGGCATGCTGCCAAATCCCCCATAAAGGGGAACTCTGCCGTGGGTGGGCTTGACACCATATACCCCGCAGAAACCAGCGGGGACACGAATGGAACCTCCCCCGTCACTTCCCAGCGCCAGAGGGCCCAGCCCTGAAGCAACTGCTACTGCTGCTCCCCCACTTGACCCTCCACAAGTTCGCTCTGGATTCCAAGGGTTGCAACAATCTTTGCCAAACCGATTCTCCGTAGTGGATGACTGCCCCAGTTCCGGGGTGTTCGTCTTGCCTAGAATTATAGCTCCAGCTCGACGTAGCCTCTCCACCGCAACCCCATCCTCGTCAGGAATAAAATCCTTATGGATCAGTGAGCCACCTGTGGTCCGAATCCCCTTTGTGAAGATAAGGTCTTTTACTGAGATGGGAACCCCATGAAGAGGAGGGAGATCCTCTTCCTTCATAACCTTTCTCTCTGCCTCCCTAGCAGCAGACCTGGCCTCATCTTCGCAAACGGTAAGATAGGCGTTAAGTGTGGGGTTGAGGCGGGATATCCTCTCTAGGAGATCGTCCACCAGCTCTACTGGCGAAACCTCCCTCCTTCGGATCATCTTCGCCAGATTCCACGCTGGTGTGAAGGCAAGTTCACCTGGCATCATGTGAAGGCCCTTTTCTTGGTCTGCCATCAAGGAGAGAAGAGTTCCATGTCACACTTTCAGTCCTTTAAGTATATCTCTGGCAATGATATTCCTCTGAAGTTGCAAGGCGAAATTGGTAGCACTCATTGCCACGGCATTACGGCAGAATATTTCCATTGGCAGCCCTCCAACATATGCCGGAGCATTGAAAATGTGAGCGGCATTATCAGCAACCAGGTGAATCATTTGCGTGGCGAATAGCTTCACCATAGCTGCTTCACGGCGTACCGAGTCTCCTCGGTCTGCTTTCCAGGCAGCTTCGTAAACCATGAGCCTGGCGGCGTGGATACTCGTAGCTATATCGGCCAGCGCTGCTTGGACACTTGGTCGTCCGGAAATATATTGGCCAAACGACTGCCAGCTTTGAGCTTGTATTGTCGCTTCGTCAAGTACGCGCTGAGCCGCTCCTACGCACCTAGCGCCCCTTACGAGTCGCCTCAAGGGAAGCCACTTCTTACCCAGGAGAAAGGCATTCCCCTCCTCCCCCAAGATGTCTTCCATAGGCACCTGGCAATGGTCAAAAACGAGGGAAATAGGTTCTCTCACTTGAGCTTCCCATCCTGTCTTCTCCCCATCACCGCTCACCAAGAACCCCGGGGTATCCTTGTCCACCAAGAAGCAAGTCACTCCCTCCCTTGGCCCTTTCTCAGGCTCGGTCACGGCGAAAACTACGGCGAAATAATCCTCTCCGGGCCTGGAAAGGGAGACCTTCTTACCATCAAGAACATAGTGGCCATCCTTCTTCTCAGCTCTTAGCTCCATTTTCTCAATTTCAAACGCTTCCCTTTCAGGTTCCATCAACGCTAGGTAGGGATATCTTCGCCGGTCAAATACCGGTGAGAGGTATTTTTCCTTCTGTTCCTCGTTGCAGTCGAAAAGAAGAGGAGTAACGTCGCCAAAACTGAATGGCACGATTGTCTGAGCCAGCTCTTCCTCAACCAGACAATTGCCTAAGGTGTCCAAGCCAGCGCCGCCAAGCTCCTCAGGCACGCTAACTCCCCACAACCCCAGACCTTTGACCATCTCCATCAATTCTTGTTCTTTCTCGATGGGAAGGTACATCGTGGCGTCGCTCAAGTCGGCTGCCCGCCCCAAAATGCTTCTCTCCAGTGGTTTCAACTGATCAGTAACAAAATCCCTGACCATGCTTTGAACCATCTTCAATTCTTCAGGTATCTCAAAATCCATTTAAGACCCCCCCTTGAGATTGCCTCGTGCGTCACGATGACTAGGCTACAGCTTCCTCCACAAACAGATCCAGATCAGGCTCGTCCTCATCCCCTATTCTCTGCTCAAGCCGCGACATCACTTCTATCATGCGACGATTGACGACATAGTTCTTAATGGTGGTATCCACTTGAGGGCAAGCTAGAACACAGGCATCACATTGGTCACAGTCAGCGCCAACTATGATTTCCAGCGCCATGGATGTTCGCTGCTCTGTCTTTTCGCGTCGAGAAGGCTCTCGAAACAAGAAGGGACAGGCATCCACACAACTTCCACACGCGATACATTCCTTGTGTCCCCCAATATCTTCAGCAATATTTAACGCGTGTCCAGGATTAAACCCGCTGGATAGGAGCCTACACCGTGCTACAGGTGGACTATTAATGTTCAAGATTGTATTCAAGATGATTTCAATTTCCTTGACATCCGTTTGCTCACGCAGTGGCATATGGTTCCCCCCTTTCAAATCCAGCGTATGGCTCTATCGCCAAAAGGTGTATAGGGACTTACCTGACCAAGCGGCTGAAAGCCAGGCACAGGCCGGTCCTGATTGGCATAATTAGGCAAAAGCATAGGAGAAACGGGCATCTCTTCCAGACCCGCTTCCTTAATCTCACGCTGCCATTTGCGGACATGGTCTAATGTAAGTTTGCCCAATTTTACCTCTTTAGCCCATTGAGCTGCCGCTCTACCTGCCCTCCTGCCAAAAACAAACAAGTCCAATGTTGAATTGCCGATAAGCCTGTTCCTTCCATGCACTCCACCTTCACACTCACCCGCAGCAAATAACCCTGGCACAGGAGTAGAGGCATCAGCCTTAATCACAATTCCCCCATTTTGGTAATGAAGGGTGGGATAGACCAAGACTGGTTCCTTAGCCATGTCAATATTGAAACGGCCAAACTGGCGAACCATAGCTGGCAATTCTCTGGCAACGGTTCCTTGGCCACGTAGAATATCAATCATTGGTGAATCCAGCCACAGGCCGACTTCACCAGTTGGCGTGTTTACCCCTTTGCCACGCTCCTTGCATTCTCGGATCTCGGCCGAGGCTTCCGTATCTCTTGCCTCCAAAGGGTGAACGAACTGCTCACCATCACCATTGACGATCTCTGCACCTAGAGTTCTCACCTTTTCTGTGACCAGGAATCCCAGAATTTGGGGAGGAAAGGCAGCACCTGTGGGGTGGTATTGCATGGTATCCATATGGACAAGGGGACAGCCCACTCTGTAAGCCAATACCAAGCCATCGGCAGTGGCGCCATAATGATTAGTTGTAGGGAAACCCTGGATATGCGTGCGACCCATGCCTCCAGCAGCAATGACCACCGCTTTGGCTCGCACTATAGTCATCCTTCTGGTTTCCAGATCCATTAATATTGCTCCAGCCACTTGGCCCTTGTCATCCATTATTAGCTCTATTGCTGGCTCAAATTCCACCCAATCTACCTTTTTCCCATGCAAATTTCTCTGTCTTATCTCATCGCGTATGACCCTCATCTCTTCGAGCCCGGTATAGTCTTTGCAAGAATGCAATCTCCTTCGGGAAGCACCACCTCCGGATAGCTCATGATATGAATTATCAGGTTCCTTGTCCCAATTGACACCCAATGATTCCAGCCACTTAATCACGTCAGGGGAGTCTTTCACCAACGCCTCTACCAGCTCAGGCACATTAACATAATGTCCTCCACCCATTGCGTCCAGGTAGTGAATTGCAGGGGAATCATTGGGCCTGTCGCATGCCTGGGTTCCTGCTTGAGCTCCTATGGTGTTGGCATCACCCAGGCGTAATTTGGATGATATGAGGACGTTAGCGCCATTTTCCTCGGCCAACAGCGCTGATGCTCCCCCAGCTCCACCACAACCAACTACCAGAACATCAACGTCAAAATCAACCTTGTCGAGGTCAATTCTATCGGGATCAATGCGGCTATTGCCTTCCAATAAATCGGCTATCTCCAGTGGTGCACGGCTGCCTTTACTTGGCCCTATTCTTAGCTCACGAAACTGCTCTTTCTTGTAGTCAGGATGGAACTTGTTCACCAAAGCCTCTCTTTCCTCCGCAGGAATGCGGGAAAGCAGTCCCTTCTCTAGTCGCTTTGGCCTGGTTTCCTCTACTTTTCTTTTGCTCTCTTCCATCGAAGCGGGATATGGCACGTTAGCTACCTCCTCTCAGAAAGGGTTTCACAACGCGGGCTCTATTTCACGCTTGGCTTACAACTCGCGCAATTCATCTGTGGGCATTTGCTTCAGCTTCTCCATTTCAGCATCAAATCTCCCTTCCTCAATCTCTTTCACTCTATCTAGATTATGCTGGGATTTGGGCGCAAGATAGGCTCCCCTCAACCTTCGACCCGCCATAGCCATGACGTATGGCTGTAATCCTTGTGGACACCTGGCAGCACACAAGCCACACATCAAACAATCAAAGGATTTTTCATACACTTTCTCATAATCGCCTCTTATGGCAGCGGACATAAACTCCATCACTTCCAGGTCTTGAGGACAGCTTTTCGTGCAATTGTTGCAGCCAAAACAAGTAAGGATGATGGGGTAGAGCTCCACTAGCTTGTTTTCGCCCTCTTTTGGCTCTAAATCCTCCACATTATAAAGGGCCTCGGCAGTAGGGAAGAATGGTATCTGTGTCAAGTACATATCTGGCTCAACAGCTTTTTGACAGGCAAGAGCATATCTTAGTTGAGGGTCATTCTTGAAGCAGTATATTGTGGCACAGGCGCCACAAAATCCGGAACGACACCCAACACTTCGAATAAGGTTGTAACCACAATATTCTAATGCCGCCTGAATGGTAAGGCCCTCAGGGACTTGATAATGCTTGTCCATTATGAAGATATCAACCATTTGAACTTTTTCTTTTTCCGCAACTTTGGCCATTCTTACCTCCGTTTACAGAACCGCTTCCTCGTGGCGATCGCACCAACATTGCATATTCACTGCGACCGGTAAGCTAGCAATATGGCAAGGGGAGACCTCAACATGAACCGCTAGAGCGGTAACAGTGCCACCGTAACCCATGGCGCCAATACCTAGATTGTTGCACCGGGTTAGAATCTCCCTTTCCATTTCTGCAACCTCGGGATCAGGATTTGGCTCGCCAACTTTGCGCAGGAGTGCCTTCTTAGCCAGCATCATGGTCTTTTCTGTCGTCCCTCCAACACCGACACCGACGATTACTGGAGGACACGGATTACTACCCGACTCATCAACGCGATTTACCACAAAATCTATGATCCCTTGGCGACCTTGTGCCGGAGATAGCACAGTTAGGCGAGACATATTTTCACTGCCGCCCCCTTTAGGCATAACAGTGATTTTGAGCTTATCGCCAGGGACTATCTCAGTCCAAATATCAGCAGGCGTATTATCTTTAGTATTTACCCTAGCAGAGAAAGGCTGAGTCACCACAGATTTGCGCAGATAACCATTGGCATATCCCTGGCGTACTCCTTCATTCACC
>JAUVWD010000100.1 GCA_030604285.1 Chloroflexota bacterium | reverse complement strand
GGCCAGGAGGTAATGTGTCACCAATCATGTGAACGAGTACAAGAATTTGACACATTCTTAAGGATGTGGTAGACTGTCAAATGTCCCGAGTATCCAAGCGGAAGTGGCGGAGGCGGAGTAGCAAGTAAGCCGAAGCTGAAAAGTGCGAGGCAGCACAAGGTAAGCCGAAGCTGAAAGTACAAGGAGCCGACGACAGGCGAGGTTACTTGGGACGAGCCTTTTTTGCCAAGTACAAGCATTTCCCTCCGCCTTGGTAACTATCGCAAGTCAGCCTAAGAGCCGAACTTGCACTACATTTTATGATGCTTTCCCCCGTTTCTCCCCTTCTTGCCTCGAGAAATTGTACCCATTTGTATGCCCTGTCTTTCAGGTGCCACTCCTATTGGATTCTCCTATGAGGTCTTCTACTTGAGTTTGGGCAACGGCATAATTGGCTTAGCGACAGATTTCAAAACGGCAAGGCTAATTGTTGCAATTCTAGTGATGCCACTTGGCTAGCTCAGACACTCAAATGGGAGACTCCAAGCATGACAGAGCGGAGCCTTATCTGACGGGAAAAGTACGCTTCTGCAACTCAGGAAACTAGTTCAAAAATTCGTCGCCAATAGAGATTGGAGCCAGAAAACAACAAACGATCTGGACAATAGTCCGCCATCTATCTCTGCATACTCCCTAGTTTTCCCTATCCTTCAACTTCGATATGTGAATAGAGGTGCTCTCCTCAATTCTGCCATATTTCATGACTTGATCAATCAAGTCCCTGCTCCACAGACTGTTCTCAACGAACCGCGTCAGCAACGTTGTGTCAAGCTCAGAAACTTCACCCCATTTGCCCGCCCCTTTTATTATGTCATCCAGTTCTCGGCGCTCAGCATCATTCTTCCGCGGAAACTTGAGTTTCTCATCAACTTTGACCCTCGCCTTACAATCGCTGCCTCTGATGACCTCAACTTCCTCTCTTCTGGCATAATCAAGTATTGCCTCTCTGACCTTCTCTACCTCATCTCTTATCCTCGCCTCCTCATTCTTGAGCGACACATATTTATTGACCAGCACAACCCCAGGCTCATCGAGATATTCGTTTACCGGCAGGGCTTCCACCTTGAAGAGGTGCTTTCTTCTGGGGCAAAGGTCGGGATATTCACACCAGTCACATAAAGGAGATTCTCTCGGTGGAAAGTCCCGAGCTGCCTCTATCTCGTCAATCAAGCGCTTAGTGTCTCGAACCAAGTTTGAGATAGCTTCTGAGGTGCGATGGGAAACCAGTTCCGTGTCAAAGGCAAGGTAGTGCCACACAAGCCTGATATTCTTGATAGCTGGCCACCTCTTCTGGATCCCGATATTGTACAAGCCCAGCTGCCTGTCATTGTCAGCGTCTTCCTGGCTTGGAAGATAGGCTGATGTCTTGTAGTCGTGAATTTCATGGACATCGCCTTGAGTCCGCGACAGCCGGTCTATGTAACCCGTCATCCTATATCTATTCTGGTCATCCAACGAGAAATTAAGGCTCATCTCGGTGCCTATGGTAATATCCGAGTCAAAGGGCGCAAACCGCTTGTAGTAAGTTTCAATCAGCTTCTCGCCCAAGGCTCTATAGTGCTCCTCCACCAAGTCCTCTTTCAAAATAACAACCGAGTCGTGCCACTTCTCCTGCCAGATTCCGTTGTAGTAGGCAAGTAAGTCACTTAATGCATTTGCCTTGGTAAATCTGAGGTCGTCGTAGCACTTCTTCAGGGTATCGTGAACCATTGTGCCCAAGAAGCCCTCAACGCCTTCAGCCGCCCGCTTGATCCCCTCCCGGTAGCGAAGCTTATACTTCAAGGGACAGTCTTCATACATACTTAACTGTGAATGAGAATAGATAGGCATAGTTGCTAGTCACCTTCATGATCTCATCCCGCTCATCAGCCCATCCCTTATCCTAAAGTCCATCAAAAGTAGAGTCCGGCCAGCCTCTCCCTGAGCACCTTCAGGTTCACCACATCCTCCTTGTTGTATTGCAATAGCAATGACAGGGCACTTCGGTCACCATGATTATGGTACCTCCACCACAACATCACTGCCTCGAATCCACCGATGCCCCGTAGCTGCCTGGGAATTCCCAACTGCCGCTCAACTGCCTTGAAGCCGCCATATAAATTGTTTCTCCAGCAGTCATACATCAGGTCATGATGGCGAAATTCAACCCCAAGGTCTATCCCCAGACAAACATCAATGAAGGGGACGTCAAATCTGCTGCCGTTATAGGTATAGATTGTATTTACGCCTTTAAGCGCTCTAAGAAGGTTATCGCCGGTCACCGCTTCACCTACCAACTGAATGAGTCTACTATTTCCTCCATCGCACCGGTAAATGCCGATCACAGTTATATAGTCATAAAAGCGCGCTAAGCCGGTGGTTTCAATGTCAAGGTAAGCATCAGCCAATCGCCTCATAGCTTGCGCTTCCGCCTTCCATCAAACTATAGCATAGCATGCACTGTTGACAGCTACACTGTCACAAATGCCATTTCCTCAATCTTTAGGCCACGCCACCCTGGTAGAGGAGATGCTCTAGCCTGAATAACCGTGCTACCCTGTCTTTCTGGCCCAACGCTTCCACCCCGGGGTTATTGTCCAAGCCTGAAGTCATTATATAGCACAAAGGGGCAAATCGCCAGACACTGTGCTCGTTTTATAATTCGTGGCATGTAGCTTCCTTCCCGTCGTTGCCATCAACCCAAGACGTGGCAATCTCATGGATGTAGTGCAACCCTTTAGGGTCGTGCATCCCCACGTGGCACGAGGCTGAAGCCTGGCACTACGCGATGACGGGGAAGTCGAGCAGCACAATTGCCTCCCCCGCAGGGCCTTGCGTTTCAGGTCCATCGCCTTTGTCATTGCGAGCCGAAGGCGTGGCAATCCCGCAAAAGCGAGGAGGGGGCGAAGCAATCCCCTACGGCGTTGCCCTCCCCCGCCGAGATTGCGGAGCTTGTTCCGAGCATAAGCGAGGAATCCCGCTCCTCGCAATGACTATAGGAGGCGCTGCTGGCAACACAGAAAGAGACGGTCGTCGCAATAACAGAGAGAGTCTCCGCACCCGGTTAGCTACATCAAATTCAGGACGTCTTGTCGTGCATTTCAACTCTCACAATCACCTGAAAGGGAGCTGGTTGTTACTGTGACGAAGTGTGACTATAGTGGGACAAAAGCTTGTCTAGACGTGGAATAATGAACTATCTATGCCTTCTTTTTGCGGCCAAGTAGTCTTCAACCATCACCTCACCTAGCCCCCGAGGGGAGGTAAAGAAGACCCTGCCAAGGTTTCTCTTGGCCAACATAGAGGCAAACTCCTTCAAAAGGGGATTATTGTCC
>JAUVWD010000088.1 GCA_030604285.1 Chloroflexota bacterium | reverse complement strand
TGCAAAGCCTCCAAGATCATAATCGTATCATTTTATTAGGTTTTCTTCCCATCCGTCAATGAAACGAAGGCTCCCCAAGACCAACGTTCGAATCGTTCTAGCCGAGTTTGGAGATTGAAGATATCCCAAGATCACACATTTAACTCCCCTTACCAACACCACAGAGGGAAATTCGGCATTGGTGTCTGTTAGAGACTTCCTCCTTGTCTAACCCCAGAACAAGGTCTCGGTTCCAATGGCAAAAGCTTCCTTTCCATCTCTTGTCGGGGCACCTACGGAACACTATGTCAAAGAACGATTATGGGTAGCCATAAGCTAGCTCACCGCATCTCAGGCGGAATCTAGGCAATAGGATTGTCTCATTCACCGGGGCAGCTAGCGTGAGCAGGAGTTAGTGAGCTTTTTCCGACTACGCTCCACCGATTTCACTCAGGATCACCGAGACGCTATACTGGCCGAGACCGGAAATCGCCGTCAGAAGCTGGGCATCTTCATCCTCTCACGCTATCTATTTGCGCAACCTATCTCGCATGAGCTCGACTTTGGCCAGATTGTGCTTGGCACAACTCGGTTACTAATAGTTCGATCGCTAGCCTGTCATTGTATTTGCCGGTTTTAATAGCTAAGTCGGTTTCCCGGAGCTTTTGGTAAGTTCGTTTTATGCGTTCAAAGTCATATGACTTCGCTTGCTTGAGCGCCTTATCCATGGCGTAAGTGGAGGCTAGTCCCAGACTATCCTGAATTTGCTTGCGCGATGAGCCTATACTCATTTCTTTCACCTGAGCTATCAAGCGCAATTGCCTGGTAATCATGGCTAGAATATAAGTTGGCGAAGCTCCTTCCTGAGATAACTGACAAAGTATCCCTTGGGCTGTTTCGATTTGACCTTCAAGAACGGCATCTACTAAGGCAAAAATACTGGCTTCTCGGGCATGACTCACAAGTTGTCTGACATCCTCTTCATCAATAGTACGCCCCTGAGCATAAAGCAAGAGTTTGCTGATTTCGCTAGTCGTGGCCCACAAGTCACCGCCAATAAGCTCAGCGAGCAAATCCACAGCCTGAGAGGTGATGGTACCACCCCCTTTGGTTGCTCGCTGTTGTATCCAGGCTCTCAAATTTCTGCCTCGCAGCAAAGGAAAAGCCTGCACTTTGGCCAATGGGGAAAGTCTCATCCATAAGGGATTGTGGTTGCTTATTCTGCTATCTACCAAAATCAACACCGTAGTTGCTGGCATTTGCTTGATATGAGAATCAAGAGCTTGCCATTCTCCTCGCTCAACTTTGGCTTCGGTGATAGAGTGCTTACCACTTTGTGACCTGCCAAGCTTTGGCTCAAACCGTCTCAACAAGCCTGTGACGATAACTAATCTAGCAGGGGACAAAAAGGGGCTTGTGTTACAGTTCTCTTTGAGTTCCTTCAAAGTCAAATGCTCGCCGTCCAGCAACGTGGTACTAACTGCCAGCATTTCCGGGGCGCCCAAACCAGTCTTAATTCTCTCCACAGCCTCATGAAGAGAGAAATCATCCTGACCGTAAAGAATGTGAAGCATCTCTTGCGTATTCTAGCATAACATCAAGTCTCCCCGGCAGAACATAAAGCAGGACGACGCCGCTGAAAAGGTCGGAAAGACTTTTGCAGCAATCTCTGATAGGATATAGATATGAAGCTCGCTATCATCGGAATACCAAAGAGCGGCAAAACCACGATTTTTAATGCTCTGACTAAAGGCAAAGCTGACGTGGCCACTTATTCTGCTTCTCTAACCCCAAACATGGGTGTGGCTAAAGTACCCGATTCGCGATTAGCGATGCTTGAAAACATATTCCATCCCAAGAAAACTATTCATGCTGAGGTAAGCTATGTTGACCTTGCAGGTTCACCCAAAACTTTTGGCAGCCAAGGAGAAATAGGAGGTGAATTCTTGAACTATCTAACCACTGCCGATGCCTTGCTTCAGGTAGTCCGAGTTTTCGAAGATGGTAAGCTGCCCCACCCTGAAGGGAGCATAGATCCTAAGAGAGATATAGCTACCTTGGATTTGGAGCTTGCTTTCTCTGATTTAGCTATTATCGAAAGAAGGCTTGACAGGCTGGAGGAAAGCTTGAAAGGCGCTAAAACACCGGAACGCGAACAACATTCAAAGGAGCAGCTTCTGCTGCAAAAGATCAAAGCAGGATTGGACGAAGACACACCGATAAGGCGGCAAGAGCTCAGTGACGATGAACTTAGGGCATTATCTAATTATCAATTTCTTACCGCTAAACCTATGCTAGTCGTTCTTAACATCGGAGAGGAGCAAATACCACAAGCCTCCTTGTTGGAAAACCAGATAAGTTCTCTTTATCCCCAGTTTGCCGTGGTAGCCTTATGTGGAAAGCTGGAGATGGAGCTATCTCAGTTAGACGAAAGTGAGGCTAAGGAATTTCGTGAAGCTATGGGGCTGACTACACCTGCTCTTGACCAGGTTATCAATCTTTCACATCAACTTCTAGGGCTGATCTCTTTTTTTACCACAGCTTCCGCTGAATTAAAAGCGTGGACTATCCCCAGCGACACCACAGCACCAAAAGCAGCAGGAAAGGTTCATTCCGATATGGAAAGAGGTTTCATCAAAGCTGAAGTGATAAGCTACAGCGATTTGGAGAGATGTGGCAATGTACCTGAAGCGCGAAAAAGAGGCTTGCTTAGAATAGAAGGCAAACATTGCATCATCCAGGATGGAGATATCGTTACCTTTCTATTTCATGTTTAAGCAGATTAGGAGGCTTTCTGCTCTGCCGGTGTGAGACAAAACACCTGTCTTTGGCTTATCCTGCGCTTTCTAACAGACCTGCAAAATCCATTTCGCGCCAGCCCCAAGGGAAATTTGCGCCCTTAAATCCTTCTTGCATCACCTTTTTTCGTCGAGGTCCCCTTGGTCAAGCCTTCCCAAGCAATCTTGCCAAAGTCACCAATACCGTGAGGAGCTACCTCAATCGTTGTCCCACCGACTCCCGCCGCGATGGCGCATTGGGGACGTGTCACAGCACAATTCTCCACCCAGATCATAATCCATTTCGCTACACGCACACAACGTTCTGAGTCACCAGCCGAGCCCCACAGGCTATCCCCACCAAACCCCGATATCCTTTGCGAGGGAATTCATAACTTGCTGCCAATGAGTAAAGGCCCGGTCCTCATCAAGGTAGATAGTCACCCCACAAGCGCTCTTCTGCTGCTTCTGGATACGCGGTGAAGAATCCCCCCCGCAGAATAGCTTCGCTGCTGAACCAGCTGATTCCAAAGCATGTCAACTTAGCCATCAATTGATGCCAAACGTCAACTATGCTAGCATAAAGCTCGTAACTGGGGTAAAGAGGTAGCATGGTTGATTGGCTTACTACACATGGCATCACTGTTCTAGTGATTATCGTCGTTGCCCTTATTTTAGTTTTTTTGCTGCGCCATTTTGTGCCCTCACTGGTCAAGAGGTCTGTGTCACTGCGAATGAAGGGGCAGCCTGAAGATGATATAAGAAAGCGATGCAATACTCTATCGTCGGTCTTTGTTAGTACTGGCATAGTCATCATTGTTATTGTTGCCATTCTAACCATACTTCCTGAATTCGGAGTGAATATTGCCGCAATACTTGCTGGCTTTGGTATTATGGCCCTCGCTGTTGCCTTTGGTGCCCAAACCTTGATTAAGGATGTGCTTGCCGGCGTGTTCATCTT